>CAZGIO010000091.1:0-6522 GCA_964525975.1 uncultured bacterium | reverse complement strand
TCATCGCGCCAAAAATGATCTGTATTTTTCTGTTTTTTATGAATCTCATAAACATCCTCCGTACTATTCACGCTATCACTGAAATATGGAAAAAGTATGGAGACCTGCAACTTTGAGCCCGACTGCGTATCAGGGTGCTTTTTTTTGATTGAAATCCCCATGGGGGTCTTTATACTAAACTCATGAAACGATTGCTTATTATTTTTGTATTGCTGTCTTCGGTCATTATCCCTGCAAAAGCCAGTGAGTACTTCAAAAACAAGTACTATCCTGAATCTCTGCAATGGCAGAGGAGCGATACAGAGCATTTCAGGATCATATATCCCAAAGGGCAGGAGGATCTTCTCCCCGCCACGGCCCAGTTCGCCGAGGACGCATATGATTTTAACGGGGACATATTCAAGCTGGACCTGGATGACAGGATATATATCATCGTATATCCTTCACCCCAGCTGTTCGCCCAGACTCAGATCATCCCATATATATTACCGCCGAACATCGGAGGTTTCGCCACTTTCAAGGACGACCGGGTGGTGGTGCCTTTCAACGGCGACATCACATATTACAGAGAGCTGCTTTATCATGAGATCTCTCACATATACCAGTATCACAAGTTTTACAAGAACCCCCTTGCGGGGCTCATATCAAAAAAGTTTGACATGCCCACCTGGGTATTCGAAGGTTTGTCTGAACATGCCACAGAGAACTGGGACAATCCCAAGTTCATGATCCTGAAGGATGCGGCACTCAACGGCAACATACATGATGTGGAATATTTCCACAATCCGGGGAACCTTGACTATCTGGGCTATCAGGAAGCTCACTCACTTGTGGAATTTCTTCTCAAGGAGGGCGGGGAGCTGAAATTTGATAATCTGCTAAAGGACCTGAACGCCACGCTGGATATCGATGAATCACTCCAGAAGATATATGTAGAAGACCTTGAAGAGATCTATCTGAAATGGCATAGGGAGCTGACCCTGGACATGCATCACTGGTCATCGGAGCGGACATCCATATTCCGGTACAAAAAGGATTTCCATCCGGCGAACTCCCTTCTGACGTTCCGCAAGGGACAGTTTTACATCACCATGGATAAAAGCAGACTGGTTCGAAAGATCAGGGGAAGAAAAGAATATTCCGAGACTATTGTGGATCCTGGACCCTTTGAGATGATCATGGCAGGGGAAAAACTCATGGCACTTAACGGAGACGAGACGCGTCTTGCGTTCATCAGTTATAAGAATGCTGAGTTTTTCATCAACACCTATGATTTTGTCCGGCGCACCCTGGATTCTCATCCTCTTAAGGATGTAACATCCATAAAGCAGGTCTTCTATCACGAGGGTTCTGTTTACATGCTTGTCAAAGAGGGTCTGGGCTCAAAGCTCCTGGAGCTGGAAAAAGCAGGCGGACTCTCGGAGCAGCCGCTGGAATACAGAAACAGTGACGGCATAGTGATCACCGGCGACAGCCAGATTGAATTTTCCACTGTGGGCAAGGAGACATATATACACAAGGACGACAGCACATTAAACATCAGCGGCACATTCATCCATGCCGAAGCATACACAGACAACTCCCTGATACTCCTTGTGACCAGGGAAAGTGACAACATACTCATCCACTACAATATGAAGAACGGGGAGTTTACAGCTTTCCCTCCGTTCAGAGAGACCATCACAAACTTCACATTTGATGACAAGGGCATGGTGCTCAGTTATTACTGGAACGGCAAATACAGGAAGATGACCGCGGACTTTCCCGATTATACCGGAAAAATAAAGACATATGACATATACAGGACTCCTGAACTTGCCGATTCTCTCTATTATGAGACAGAAGATTTTCAGGGCAAAAGATTCGGAGACCCTCTCCGTTTCAGCGGTTTCATCTACGGATTCACCATAAGCGAGAACAAGTATCTTAAACTGAACAGCGGACTCATGATGGACACCATACTCAATGAGGCCCAGCTGGCGGCATATATCGGATATTACGCAGGGGGTTCAAACGAGCTGGATTTTGCCATACTTTACAGGAGATCAGGGAACAGGCCCTCATACGGCGCTTCATTTATCAAAGATTCTTTTCACCGCAACGATGAGCTGTACACATACTCCAGGCTGTCGGGAGACCTGGTCTATCCCCTGTCCCTCAATGATTCATTGAAAGCCGAAGGTGGCGTAAGGTTCACCGGTTTTATAGAAGACAAGACAGAAGCCAGTCCCTATGGAGGGATATCTTTCATCCGGGACACTGCATATGGGAGGATCTACCCCGATTATGGGATGCGCTTATATCTCTATGGAGGGGCAAGCGGCGAAGATGATTTTTCCTTTGAGACGGAAAACGATCTCCGTTTTTATCACATGCCTGTCATGCTGCGTCTTTACTACAGGTATTCAAAAGCGGAATACCTTGATGATAATTATCTCCGCGGTTACAGGGACACATATTTCCCCGCAGAGCAGAAATTCATCATCAACATGGAGATACGCACTCCAATGATCACCATCATCCCCGGTTTTTACAGTTCATTTACACTGCCGCCGGTCTCGGCGTTTGTCTTCGCCGATGCGGGTCTTTTTACAGACGATCCCGGATCATCAGTGCTTTTGGAGGAAGGACGCCTTATTGACCCTGTCGCTTCAGTGGGAGGGGGCATGAGCCTGCATCTTTCATCATCCATGAGTCTTGAGATGTCATTTGCCTGGAAGACGGATATTGAGACCATCGAACAGGAGCCCGTGGTGGAGTTTTCAGTCAACAGGCTCTTCTACTGATTGTTCCGCGTGTTTCTTTTTCATCCTGCGGGAAAGCCAAATGAAAGTCCCTGTGAATGCCACGAAGATTGCTACGCCTATGATCGGATGTGTCTTAAAACCTGAAAGAAGCGCCACGATCTCATCACCCGCCAAATAACCAAGGGTGACGAACAAGGGTGTAAAGAGAAGATTCGCCAGAGCATCTGAGACAAGGAACCTTTTTAGTTTCATCTCCATGATACCTGCGAAGACAAAAGTCTGAAACCTTATGCCCATGATAAACCGGGCAATGGGGATGGAAAGCGTGCCGTACCGGTTGAACCATAGGCGTCCAAAATAAAGGTTTTCACGTTTCACGAATTTTTTTAAGAAGCTGATGCGCTTGAAGGAATGGTGCACGCTGTAGCCGATAAAATAGGCGATAAGGTCTCCCGCCATGACAGCGAAATATGCCACAATAAATGTAGGCAGCAGGTCAATATAACCCCGTGAAGCGATAACGCCCGTTGCGATCAGCACAAATTCAGCGGATACGGCGATAAATGAAAAAAGTGCGATAAAAAGAAAGAGCCCCAGATATGAGATGGAGCCCACCATGGTGATCAGCTTCAGCAGTAGCAGTTCCATACTCAGTCATACTCCCCTTTAGCGAGTTCCTCCAGTATAAAGCCCAGTTCAGCGGAATAGTAATGCTCTTTTCCATCGTTCCACTGTTCAAGCCACTGTTTGTATAAGAATTCCTCATCGGGATACCGTGCCTCTTCCCGGACCAGCTCCAGCTCTCGAAAGTAGGCGCCGTTCATGGGTATATGTTCCGCCATAAGGGGAGATTCAGCGCTGATATGAACCTCTTCGGGTTTATCAAACAGCAGCGCGTAACAGGAAAGATGAACGATGGTCTTCTTTTCAGTTTCTGTGACTGCGAAAAGCCGGACAGGTATCCAGCCGGATTTTTTATAATAATATGCATATAATCCTTCTTTGAACATCTTCATCCTTTCATCTTACCCAGGAGATATTCCAGCACTTTGACTGACCGTTTCCTGCCGTGAAGACAGATAACGCCGCCGCCTCTTTCAACAAACCTGTCGATCATCCGTCGGTAAAGACCCTGGGGAAGGGGTAGAAAATCAGGGATGATCATATCCCAGTACATGAATTTAAGTCCCCTTTTTTCCAAATATCTCATAAGCCCCGGCGTCCTGTATCCGTGGGGCGTCCTCACGTAATCAAATTCCCCTCCCGCCTCTTTTATTTTTTCCTCATTCAGTTCCAGATCTCCCGAAAGGACATCGGTAAAGAGAGGATTAAAAAAGTAGTGGCTGTAGGAATGGTTTCCAAGGGTGTGTCCGTCTTTTTTTATGAGTTCAACATCACGGGAAGAGGGTTTTTTTGAACCGTTGATAAAGAACACCGCTTGTTCATCAAAATCACGCAGAAGATCCAGCATGACATCCAGCTGCTCCGAAGGCATATCATCGATAGTCACAAGCACGCCGCCTTGAGGGGCATAGGCATCTCCCCTGTAACGGCTCACACCGAAAGGAAGCGCCGTGGCCACGTTTACCAATATATATACAGCAGCAAGCAATGTGACTACTCCACCTATTGTCATGGTCCTCCTGTCAGTATTTTCTACCCTTCCACTCGACTTCTCCGGAAACAAAAAGAAACATCAACCCGATGAAAATACTATAAAGAAGAAAGAATGGCAAGTAAAGAGGAAAGAACCTTAAGGCACGTGACTTATGAAACCGTTTGAGAAGCACATAGAGAAACATGAAGAGGGAGAGAAAAGGCACCGCAAGAAAAAGAGGTTTTATGAGAAAAAGGATATGTGACATGAAGACGAAGCTCATCACGATAAAGAGCCTTAAGTCAAGCTGGTAGCCTCCTTTAAGCCAGCGCAGCCTCTGTTTGAAGAAACTTTTCAGAGAAGCATAATTCCTGGTCTTTACCACATTATCGGGATCAAACACAAAACGGGTATTGCCCCAGCCCCTGCTGTGTATTTCATGGAGCAGTTTGGCATCTTCAGTAAGGACAGCTTTTTCGTCATCCTTTTCCTCGATAAACGCTTCATAGACATCCCTGCGGACGGCGAGATTTCCCCCGGCGCAGCTGGAAGGTATATTGAAATAATTAAGGCCCGCCGCTGTGCCGATGAGCATGAACATATCCAGCGTAAAAAAGCTGCTGTTCTCCACTTCCACAAATCCCGCATAGAGCACGGCTTCGTCGCCGATCTGCCTGTCATATGAATATATCCAGTTTCGTTCCACTTCACAGTCCGCATCGGTAAAGAGGATCCAGTCCGCATTGGCCACACCCGCCCCTTTTTCCAGGGCGGCGAACTTCCCGAACTCGTCATGAAGGTGGAGGAGGACAAGGTTATGCCCTTCCAGCAGTTTTTCACCCTGGTCGTCGGAATGGTCATTGACCATGATCAGTTCAAAGTCATCATGTTTCTGTTTTTTCAATGACTGCAGGATCAGGGGCAGACGCTTTTTCTCATTGCGGAAGGGTATGATGACAGAATAGAAATTCCGGTGTTCTCTGTAATATCTGGGGTATTTATATACCGCCACAGTAAGCAGGAAAAATATAAAGAAATAGAGTAATGAAACAGCTGCCATCATATGTCTTAATTATACAGTAATACGTGAAAAAATTAAACTTATTTCCACTTATAACCCTTTAACAACCCAACCACCGGTATAACAATAATATAGAGAGAAAAAAGCACTCTTGCAGCGGGATAGAAGAAAATATACCGGGACTTGCCATACCCTTTCAATGCAATAAAGAGAAAGATGAGTTCCGCCGCCACTGCGGCGGGCCACATCATGAAGAGACAGAGCGACCATCCGGGGACGGCTTTTGCCAGTAACGGGGACACAGGCAGTATCAGAAAAAAGACATAGAGGCATACAAGCATAATTGTCTCAAGAAGACCGTAATCGGCGCTGTGAGAAGCCCACCGCGCTCTCTGATTAATAAAAGCGGAAAGCGTCTTTTCAGGATATGTCATCACAAATGATTCCTTTTGATATGCGAAACGCACATTTTTTTTTCTCAGCCCCGCTATCTTCTGTATCATAAAATCATCGTCTCCGGAGTCTTTATCCATTATATCATCAAATCCACCGCATTTTTCATATGCGGATTTTCTGTATGAGAGATTATTCCCCGTGGCAATGAGAGGGAGATCCAGCCCGATGGCTCCTTCGGTGCATGCTGAAAGCGCGAACATCTCCAGATTCATGATCTTATGGATAAAGGATGTCTCCTCATAGAGAGAAAGCCCCGCCACGGCGTCTGTGTCTTCATCATAATGCCGTGCCATTGACTCACACCATGTGTCCTGCGTCACGCAGTCTCCGTCTGTGAGGAGTATGGCCTCTCCCGAAGCGTTTTTAATGCCTCCTGCCAGAGCGTTTTTTTTAGGGGACACCTCCCCGGTCACATCTGCCACACGCAGGTTCACGACATCGTCATAAGCGTCGATAATATCACCGGTGCCGTCTGAAGACCTGTCATCCACCACAATCTTTTCACACTTTTGTTTTTTAAGAGACTCAAGGAGCGCTTTTATGTTCTCAGCTTCATTCCTTGCGGCGATGACAACGGAGAGACTCAGCGTCGGATTATCCATACTTTTCTTTTTCCTATTGAGTATGATCCCTGCGGAGAGTGTTAAAAGCATGATCACATATAAAACAGCAAGAGCCGCTGATATGAGACCGATGATCAT
>CAZGIO010000090.1:0-6788 GCA_964525975.1 uncultured bacterium | reverse complement strand
GCGAAGGCCTGGCTTGACTCTTGTTTTTCAAGTTGACCCTTTTCACAGGGTAAACTAAAATTCCCCACGAAATCTTCAGAAGCCCTTGGACGGCAAAGCCGCCCTTGACGCTTGGCATAAGAAAAGTAATCACTGCTGAAGATTTAGCGGGGTCCCCATGAAAGGTCGAAAAAACAAGTTTTTCTTTTACTATTATTGTTTAATACTTAAACAGTAGTCTCTTGATCGACTCCGTATATTCAAACTCTTTTAAATAACGTCTTAAAGAATATAAATATTATATGTCATTGATGCACAGACCAGATCGCTGGACACTGAAATTAATACAGCTGATCACTGAGAAAATGATGTCAGTATGAAAAAACAAGATACGAATAAACAGACTTTACATTATCACAAGTAAAAAAACAGAGTAATGATGAGTACTTTTAGGATATATCAGTAAAGGGCATGCAGTTTTTTTATACCGCCATGGGGATCGTCGCCCAATTCTGATCCCCATACCACTTAAAGCCGGCTTTCGAGCCGGCTTTTTTTTTACCCTAATTTAACTAATCCTCACAAAATCTTCAGAAGCCCCTGGACGGCAAAGCCGCCCTCTGCGCAGAGAACGGCTTATAACTCCGGAAAACATATCAATTCTTTTTTCTGAATATGGAGCGCATCTTTGAGATGGACGCCGACACACCCTTCCTGATATTATCAGCCCCTCTTTGCGTGGCTTCCCCCGCCTGACGGGTTGTTTTGGAAATGAGACTTTCTTTCTTTTCAGGTACAGCCCATTCCAGTTCCTTCAGCTTGCCGTATGCAAACCGCAGGGAATAATGGGTGTGCGGTATCTTTCCTGATAATAACCTCCTGAATGCTCTTTCACGTCCCAGATACTTGAAAAAATTGATGCCGCTAACAATGGCTGTAACAAGAAAGACTAGTGAAAATCACTCAATATTCGTCACAGAGGAAAATACACAGAAACCCCCCATGAGAGCTGAAATAACAAATGAAGCTCCATGGTCCAGGCGTTTCACCCTGTTATTCTGATAATAGTGTTCGTTCTTACTATATTTTTTCTTTTTGACGCTTCCAATGATGGCATCTGCCATGAGCATCAAAAGAGGCAGCCCTAGAAAAATATATACATGATCGGGTATTTCCATGCCTCCCGGATAAGCACCTTCTCCATACATTAACACTGTAAATAAAATCATGATCTTTGTCATAAACATGGGTGTGGAATAAAACCGTATGTCAATATCCTCGTTGCCCGGTATCACCGGCTTATCCTTCTTCTTCACAGAGACCGGCTGGTAAAACAGGAGCTCAATGAAAAATATCATTATAAGTGAAAAAACAGCGTATTCGGTGATATCAAATAATTTCGCGCTGTCCACTAATATTATAATAACAATAACAGAGACGACCCTTAAAATGCGGAATATGAGATTTTGTCTTTTGAAGATAGAGTAAGTAATAAATATGGTTAATAGAGAAGAGATGAAACTAATGAGAATGCCTTCCATTTAATACCTCCTGATAATAAATAATAACATGTATCTAACCTGAATCAATAATAACTGCAGCTGTTATAAGAGATATTTTCCAAAAACATATGGATTATCTGAAACATTATTTATGCCTTATTTATCATATATCATGAAAGGTATGGGTGAATATGATAAGGATTAAAACAGAAAACCTGCTGATCAGGAGCGTATCTCCTGAAGACGCGGAGGAAGTATCAGGGATGTGGAAACTGGGAAATGAGAGGATCTCGGAAGATGAAGCCCGCGAAGTGATACATACCATGGCGGAAAACAGAAGAAAAAACAGCCCGGGACATATCTTTCATCTCTGTCTTGCAGTGTTCCGGGATAAACATATCATCGGATGGTGCGGACTCGACGGGACAAGGGACAATATCATAAATATATTCTATCTCATACTTGAGACAGAAAGAAACAAGGGTTATGCATCAGAATGCGCAGCAGCTCTACTGGATTACGGGTTTAATGAAATGAAGCTGGAGTGTATACACGGCAGATGTTATAAGGATAATATCGCTTCCCAAAAAGTACTGGAAAAATGCGGCATGGATTCGCCCGCTGATGAAGGGGATTCGTTACACTATGTCATGCATAAAAATAATTATACAGGGAGAAAATAATGAAGAAAAAACTCGTCATCATAACAGGCTCACCCTACGTGGGAAAGACTACAGTGACAGAAAACGTCTTCCGCATGGTGGATAACAGCGCTTATCTTGACGGTGACTGGGTATGGAACGTGAATCCGTTCTCTATTAAGGATCCGAGACTCAGAAACGGCGACAAGAATATGTCGTATACCCTCTCAACATATCTGAAATCCGATTTTGAATATGTCTTCTTTTCTTCCGTGATCGCCATAGACGAGGAAATTCGTAATAATATATTGAAAGATATAGACCACGAAGGACACGATGTCATAGGCATCACACTCACATGCAGCGAGGATACACTGAAAAGCCGTTATGAGGCTCGCGGCGACGGCAACAGGCTTTCATTCTGGTTTCTGGAACAACCTCCTGTCCAGGGGGATACGGTCATCAATACCGATGACATGGATGCGGATCAAGTGAGTAAAGCGATTTACAATATCATCACGTACTGATCTCTTTGAAATATTTCACTTGTATGAGACGTTATACATTATATAGTGGATAAAAGGGGTGACGTACCGGATGAGCGGACAGGTTTATTACTCTCTATTTGACATAGACGATTATCATATGCTTATTACTGGCACAGTCGGTGGCTTTACTTCCCTTAAGATCGATCCCGGCAAAGATGTTCTTCCCGGGGCCGGCTGGATCGAAGACGTTTCCATGTTCAGTGATACCCAGTCGCAGATATCCGAATATTTGCATGGAGAACGAACAACATTCGATATTAACATCGCTCCTGAAGGCACTGCGTTTCAAAAACAAGTCTGGAACGCTCTCCTTGAAATACCCTATGGCGAGATTAAGACATATGGGGAGATCGCCGCGGCCCTGGGAAATCCCAAGGCCGCAAGGGCAGTGGGGATGGCCAATAATAAAAATCCACTGCCCTTTATTATTCCCTGTCATAGAGTCGTAGGCGCAGATGGAAATCTCACAGGATACGCTTACGGGCTGGAATTGAAACAGAGATTGTTATCCATGGAACGAACCATATCACTCTATGATCAGCTGTTCCGATTTTACGGACACCAAAAATGGTGGCCTGCGGATAATCCGTATGAGGTCATGACAGGCGCGGTTCTTGTGCAGAACACCGCATGGAACAATGTGGAAAAAGCTCTCTCCCGTTTCAACGGAAAGCTTTCACCTGAGTATGTTGACAGCATATCCATGGAGACGTTGAAAGAGATCATACGTCCCGCGGGGTTTCAGACACAGAAAGCGCCCCGGTTAAAAGAAATCACAAAATGGTTCAAGTCTTATGATTACTCCATTGAGTCCGCAGGGAAGCAAAGCGGGAAAAAATTGCGTAAAGAGCTTCTTGCTGTCCATGGTATTGGAAAAGAGACAGCAGACGCCATACTTCTGTATGCCTTTAACAAACCCTGTTTTATCATCGACGCTTATACAAGGCGGATATTTGAGCGTGTGGGGATCCCTGTATTCAAAGATTATGACCAGTTCAGGACAGCCGTGGAGATGAATATCCCTTTGGATATTAAAATATATAATGAATTCCATGCTCTTCTTGTAACTCATGGCAAATCATACTGTAGAAAAAATCCCCTCTGCGGGAGCTGCCCCATAAAAGGATCTTGTCTTCACGGGAGAAAATCAGACAGTTGACAGCCTTTCATTTCCGGGATTTCAGAATTATATTTAATTAGAGTCTGAATAATTACAAGGAGTATTATATGTGTAAAAAAATATTCGCAGCCGCAGCGCTTATCCTGGTGTTATCGTTTCAGGCAGTAAGCAGTGAAGACAGGAAACCCATGGCCATCGATTTTTTTGGCAGCAATATTACATTTGAACATACCCCCTCTTTTGTCAAAGGCGCTTTCAGCGCGAAGACAGTAAAAGATATAAAAAAAGTCAGGGAAAAGTTCAAGGAGATGGATTTGACTTCTTTGATCGAAGAGCTGAAGATGCTCAAAGAAGATATGAGGCTTAATGACTGGGGATATCTACAGCTCATGAGGTCGTTGGCCGCATCTGCGTATCCCGCGTCCCCCAACGGAGGCAACTATCTCATATGGCACCTTCTCGAAGAAACGGGGTACACGGTAAAAGGCGCATTCGCGGACAACGGGATATATCTTCTTATACCCGCTGAAGAGACTGTGTACGGGACTAAGTTTTCCGTGCTTGAGGGGGCGAAATATTACAATTTTCCTCTGGCTGAGACCAGACCGCTGGCCCGGGAGTTTTTTATCTATCCCGAGAATACCACCCGGGGCCGGACGTTCAGCCTTGCTCTTGACCATTATCCTGAATTTCCAGGTAATATATTGTGGAGCACGTTCAAATTTCGCCACGGAGATGCCGCATATGAGATCGACGGACGTTATGATCAGCAGGTCATAGACTTTCTGGAAAAATATCCGCAGACAGAGATGGATGTATACTTCAGGACTCCATGGTTTGATGACGCATTTCTATGGGACTTTAAAAGGTTTCTGAAAAATAAGAGCGAAGCCGATACCGTAAATCTGCTCCTTGCGTTCTTGCATCAGGCTTTTGAATACAGTACCGATGAGGATCAGTTCGGCTATGAAAAAGTCTTCTTCCCCATGGAGATGTTCTATTATGAAAAGTCAGACTGCGAGGACAGGACGATATTTTTTGCAAAGCTTGTAAAAACGCTTATAGGTCTCGATGTGATCGGTCTGGAATATCCCAACCATATGGCAGCCGCTGTGCATTTTAATGAAGACGTGGATGGCGATTACGTCATGTTCAAAGGGAAAAAGTATGTGGTCTGCGATCCCAGCTACGTGAATGCCTCCGCGGGCATGAGCATGCCGGGTCTGGGCAGCTCAAGCATCAGGATAGTCCAGTTTCAGTGAAACAATTAGCCCCGGGTTGATGTCCTTTAGACAAGCAGATAATCAGAGGAGGGCATATGAGTGGTGATATACCTGAGGGATATTTCTGGCAGAGAGGCTTAGTACGATTGAGGGAGATCCGTTCCGAAGATTGGGAATCACATTATTATAACAGGTTCGATACTGAAGCAAGAAGACTGCTGGATTATGAGGTGGAGTTGCCCCCTACAAAAGAGGAAGCAGTATCTTTTGTGGAAAAATATGGAAACTTCGGCCAGGGTACCGGACGACTCATGTTTACAATAGAAAACCAGAAAAGTGAAAATGTGGGTGGAGTCAACATCAATTCCATTGATATGCGTAACGGGACTTTCAGCATAGGGATGCAGATCGACAGGGATCACAGAGATAAAGGCTATGGTTCTGCCGCTCTGGAAATACTTTTTGATTATGCTTTCTTTGAACGGCGGCTCAATAAATTTAATAATAGAGTGCTTGAAGGAAATGTTCCCTCGGCGCGGGTACTGGAAAAAATGGGCTGCGTTAAAGAAGGAATTCGAAGGTCCACTGTCTATATGAATGGTAAATACATGGATGAGATCCTATACGGCCTCACCAAGGATGAATGGATAAAACAGAAGGAGAAAAATAATGCTGTATGTTGAATTCCCGCTGGAAAAAAGAGAAGCTTTGCGGCCGTTGTTTCAAGACCACAGGCCTACATTTCTTATGGATACCGTGCTTGAAGGACACGGCGGGGCTGCATGGGCTGATTTAATTGAACACCCCCTGACAGCACTTCTTCATTATGCTGATGTGCTCATACCCGGCGGAAGCAGTGATACACCTGCTGCTGAATACCTGATCAGGAACCTCCCTCTGGAGACAGCAGTGCTGCCGGCTCCGGGGAATTGGCATGAGCGTATTAAAGAGATTCATGGAAAAAATGCTGTGACAATCGCGCGCCAGGCGTTTAGTGACGAGTTTCTTGATGTAAAACATTTAAATAAACTTGCCCGCAACCTCCCCGAAGGCTTTGTGCTGAAACAGATAGAACTGAAGGAAGCGGTGCAAATATTTAATGATCCCGGCCTTATATCCGAGGATCACGTGAAAAATTTTGAAACACCGGAACGTTTCATGGATAAAGGAGTGGGATTTTGTATCCTGAAAGACGGAAAGATTGTTGCCGGAGCATCATCCTATGCTGCCTGCCGGAACGGAATAGAAGTACAGGTGAATACTAATCCTGCATACAGGAGTAAAGGACTTGCTGCCGCGGTTTCCGCAGCCCTGATTGCACATTGTCTGAAAAACAACATGGCTGCACACTGGGATGCCGGTAATGCGATTTCCGTGAAGCTGGCTGAAAAACTGGGATACAGGAAGACAGATATATATGAAGCTCTTGTAATAATCGATGAATGATAGTTGGGAGGTAGCCTGAAAAATATTTTTCTCATGATCATATTCTTTGTGCTCATAGCGGTTAATGCATTGCCTTGTACAGTATTCTCATATGCAGAAAACGGCAGCGTTTTTTTGTGTAAAAATTTTGACTGGTCACTTGACGATGGATACGTGCATATTAACAGGCGGGGAATCCACAAAACACCCTCTGCCGGAGCCGGAGGATCCTCTGCTCACTGGGTATCTGAATACATGAGTGTGACCTTTAATCACCTGGGTAGAGGATATCCGCTGGGCGGAATGAATGAAAAGGGCCTCGTGGTGGAAAGCCTGAATATGTTTCGCTC
>CAZGIO010000089.1:0-6821 GCA_964525975.1 uncultured bacterium | reverse complement strand
AGTCCCGGCCTGGACGCCTGTCAAAGTGGCGCCTTCTTTGGTATAACCCATACCAATCGCCGCAGCCACTGCGATGATAACCAGTGTGGCAAGAGCACCTTCCATAAGCATGGAACCATATCCCACAAACAGTGAATCAGTCTCGTCACTGACCTGTTTTGATGTGGTGCCTGAGGAGACCAGAGAATGGAAACCTGAAATAGCACCGCATGCGATGGTGATAAAGAGGAACGGCCACATGGGCGGCGCCGCTGCGGGCTGCATCTGTATAGCGGGAGCGACCATGTCAAGCCTTCCGCCGAACGCTGACACCATAACACCGAGAATAAGCAGTGTCATGGCCACAAGCAGTTCATGGGAGTTGATATAATCCCTCGGCTGAAGCAGCGTGGTCACAGGCAGTATAGAGGCTATAAAAGCATATATCAGCAGGATGATCGCCCACAGTCCGATTGGGGGCAGTCCCATGAAAGCACCCATCTTGATGGGGAAAAATACACCGATTATAACAGTCACATACATGGCGATAATGGCAAATATGGACCACAAGGTGATATTCGCACCTTTTTTATATACCATGTATCCCAATATCATTGCAATGGGTATTTCCATCCATACCGGGAACACAGATGCCGGATAGAGCTGGAATATGATAGCTATGACCATTGCAAAGACCGCGATCACTATCCATAGTTCAAGGAACACTATGAGGAAAAACAGGAACCTTGTCCTCGGGCTTATATATTTCCCTGTGTATTCGGAAATCGATTTACCCTGGTTTCTCATGGAAATGATCAGTGAACCAAAATCATGCACAGCACCCATTATAATGCTGCCGAGGAAAATCCAGATCAATGCAGGCACCCATCCCCATATTACAGCTATCGCAGGGCCAACGATGGGGCCTGTGCCGGCTATGGAAGTATAGTGATGACCGAAAATGATCTCTTTTTTTGTAGGCACAAAATCCACTCCGTCTTCAAATTCCTTTGCAGGAACTTTTGTCCCCTCCCGAAGCTTGAAGATCTTGCTGCCTATGAATCTGCCGTAGAACTTGTACATCAGTATATAACCGACGAACGCTACGATCATGATTAACAACGCACTCATACACTCTCCTTTCCTAAAAAAAATTACATACCACTAAATCATTATATTATTCACGATTATTATGTCACCACCATTTTTGTTTTTTCAGCACAAATTAACAAATTATTAATATTATTAGCCTGAATCATATTTTTTATTTACATATACTTCTTTTTTAAATCCAGGCCTCAACATGGATCTTCCCCTGTGTTTACTCAGATCATCATTAAACGTGCACACTTTTTTTATATCAACCTGTTTCAGTTTATTCTCATATGAATATGAATTTGACTACTGAGGTTTTTTTGTTATACTTCATTAGCAATGTTGTTTTGGGCGTTTCGTCAGGGGCCCCGAGCGATGCGGCCCCGCAAACCCCGCCAGGTCCGGAAGGAAGCAACGGTAGCGGTTTTCCCCATGCGCCGGTCCAGTCTCTTCGGAGCGCCCAAAAGAACCTGGAGGTTTATGTCTTACATAGCAATCGCAAGGAAGTACAGGCCGTCGCTTTTCAAGGAAGTTGCCGGTCAGGATCATATAGTCCGTACGCTCACCAACGCCATACAATCCAAGCGCATATCCCATGCTTATATGTTTATCGGGCCCAGAGGTGTTGGAAAGACATCTGTTGCCCGTATTCTTGCAAAAGCGCTCAACTGTGCCCAGGGCCCCACTTCCGAGCCCTGCGGAAAATGCAGTTCCTGCACGGACATCGCTTCAGGCAGCGGCATTGATGTCATCGAGATCGATGCGGCATCCAACCGAAAAGTGGAAGAGATCAAGGCCATACTGGACAATGTCCAGTATCTGCCTGCGGAATCAAGATACAAAGTCTATATAATCGATGAAGTCCACATGCTTTCCACACACGCTTTTAATGCTCTTCTGAAAATACTTGAAGAGCCCCCGTCACATGTTGTCTTCATATTTGCCACCACGGAGCCATCAAAGATCCCGGACACCATCCACTCAAGGTGCCAGCGTTTTATCTTCAAACGGATCACACCGGATAAAATAGTATCACGTCTTATTGAAGTGACCAAAGCTGAGGGCAAGAGTATCGATGAACAAGCTGCCGCTCTCCTTGCGAGAGCCGGTGACGGTTCCATGCGTGACGCCCAGTCTCTCCTTGACCAGGTCATAGCCTATTCCGGCGATTCCATAGGCATAGCAGAAGTCGAGGAACTCACCGGCGCCCTTGAAGAACGTCTTGCAGCTGAACTGATAAATTCCCTGGCTGAAGGATCTTTTTCACTTGTACTGGACCAGGTCTCCATGATCGAGGAGAAAGGTGCTGATTTTTCAAACATCATGAAAAAGATGGTCAGGATATTCAGAGATGCTCTTATTTATGACACATCAGACAACGCAAAGCTTCTCTTCAGTTTCACTGACAAAGAGATCCTTTCCGACCTCTCAGAACGTTACACGCATAATGAGTTCGTACTTTTCAATGATATATTGTCAGAAGCCCTTGCGAAGTTCAGATTCGTAGGTGACAAGCGGGTATTTTTCGAGTTCACTCTTTACAAGATCTCCCATTCCCGGGAGCTTTTCTCATGCGAGGGAAAAAATCCTGCGCCAGCTGCATCTTCCGCGGCTCCCGCGGTTAAAAATGATAAACTGCCATCACCTGCTGCTTCCGAAGAGTTTTCCTGGAAAGAATCTGTCTTAAAAGCCTCTTCCATGACCCTCGCCCCTGTTATAGAAGAAGCGATCCTTAAGGAAAACAAAAAAGGCATCTTGTACATAGGCTGGGAGAAAGAGTATTTTTACAACCAGGGTGAAAAAAAGATCCGGGAGATCACCGACGCCGTACATAAGATAGATCCGCACAAAGAATTTAAGCTTTATCACATAAAAAAAAAAGAACATAAATATGAAGTAAAAGAAAAAAAACCGAAGGATCACCGTATTTCAGAAAAAATACTGGATTTTAAAAACACATTCGACGGAGAGATCGTCGGCCAAAGGAGGAATAAGGATGTTTAACGGCGGAAACATGAAAGATATGATGAAACAGGCGCAGAAGATGCAGCAGAAGATCGTTGAAGAACAGAAAAAACTTGAATCTGCCACCATGGATGCCCAGTCTGGGGGCGGTATGGTCTCAGTCACAGTGAACGGAAAAAAGGAGATCATCGCACTGACAATAGCAGATGAAGTTGTGGATCCTTCTGACAAGGAGATGCTCCAGGACCTTATCATCGCCGCTGTCAATGAAGCTAATACAAAGATGGATGAGTATATTCAGGATAAGATGGAAGAGATTGCAGGCCCCTTTGCCGGTATGTTATGATAGAAGCGCTGGACAATCTCATACGCCTGCTTAAGATCTTTCCCGGGATCGGGGAAAAAAGCGCCAGAAGGATGGCTTATTTTCTCATGAGACTATCCCCTGAAAAGATCGATGATTTTTCCTCCGCTTTTTATGCTCTGCGGGACATCAGCAAATGCCCCGTATGCGGTATGTACACAGACAAAGACCTCTGCAGGTTCTGCAGTTCAGATGTGCGTGATGAGTCTGTGATCTGTGTAGTCGAGGATATACTGGACGTTGAAGCCATAGAACAGACAGGTATTTTCAACGGAAAATATCATATTCTCGGCGGACATGTCTCTCCTGTGGAAGGTGTGTTTATCAACGACCTGAACATCAGCTCGCTTTTCAAGCGTCTTGACGGCGTAAAAGAGATCATTATTGCAGTGAACCCCACACTTGAAGGAGAAGCTACAGCCGCGTACCTTACCGAACATCTTAAAAGCTTTGACGTTACCATATCAAGGCTGGCAACCGGGCTCCCCGCAGGAGGAGACCTTTCTGTGCTTAATCCCAATACAGTGAGGAACTCACTTCAGAACAGAGTACTGCAGTCAGATTAACAGCCTCATCACATCTTCAGCAGATATTTCTTCCAGACAGCTCTGCACAGCCCTGCTGCATCTGTTTTTTCCGCATAAGGTACAATCCCCCATGGGCCCAAGGACAGCTGAATCCTCAGAAACAGGCCCTACTATGGCGGGATCAGTGGACCCGAACAAAGCAATGGTCTTTTTTCCCATTATATCAGCTAAATGCATCGCTCCGTTATCCACTGACACCACTGCATCTGAATGTTTAATAAGCTCAGCCATCTCGCTGATACCTGTCTTACCCACAAGATCAAGATGCGAATAATCCGCCGTTCTCAGATATCTGCTCAGATATATATCATCCTTTGACCCCATAAATACAGGCGTCATGCCCTTTTCATCCCTTATCATCCTGCCCAGCGCGACCCATTTTTCCATGGGCCACATCTTTGCAGGCCTTGTTGTCCCCGGAAAAAGCAGTATATACGGTCCTTCGGGATAAGAACCGTGCTCTTCAAAACCCAGCATAGTTTCATAGACAGCCTTTTTTCCGGTAAAATGAGAAAAGCAGGAAAGCGCTTTATCAGTCACATGTTTTCCCCGGTTTGTCACGATCTCTGTCTTCAAACCTCTCACAAGCCCCCTGGATGAACTGAGGACTCTGGTTGCCCCTGATATCCGCGCAAGCCGATGGGTATAGCGTGAGTTCCGCAGCAGCATCACCGTTTCGGGCTCAAAACTCCTGATCTCTTTTTTCAATCTTGCCCTTGCAAACAGCGAATCCCTCCGGGGCCTGAATATCCACTCTCTTACTCCTTTTATTATGGATGCGGCTCCCCGTCCTCTTCCCCCTGCGCATACGGCAATATTATCGTATCCTTCCTTATTCAGAGCCCAGATGAGAGGTGCTGTCATCAGCACATCGCCGAAGTAATTAAGTGTTATTATGAGTATTCCCGATGACTTTTTCATAAACAGCCAATGTCCTTTCACTCATTAAGTCCACAGAAAACTTATTTCTATAAGTATTATAAGCGTTATTTCCCATGTTAAGGCGAGTCTTCCTGTCTGAAGCTTTTTTTATGGCCTCTGCAAGCTTTTCATGGTCTCCCGATGGAAATACAAAACCGTTTACTCCGTCCTGAACGACTTCTTTCAGCCCTCCTGCATCAGATGCGATCACCGGCACGGCGCATGAAAATGCTTCGGCGGCGCTCAACCCGAATCCCTCTTTTCTTGATGGTTGTACAACCAGGTCCGACCGGGCCATGCGTTCTCTTATATCCTCCACAAACCCCAAAAACTCCACTCTTTTCTGAAGCCCGTATTCCAGTGTCATCTTTTTTAGATCTTCCATCTCAACGCCTCTGCCTGCGATCTGCAGACGCCACGGCCCGTTACCCAATGACGCCATGGCTTTGATAAGGAGATCCGCGCCTTTTTCATGACTGAGCCTTCCGGCGAAAAGTATCCTGATCAGATCATCGTCATACTTATCTATCCCTTTATTATGGCATTCAGGCACGCCGTTATAAACAACGGTGATATCTTTTTCAGGAGCTCCGCTTTTTATAAGCCCTGACCTGACTGTGTCTGATACCGCTATCATATGTGTGTTGAAACGGTAGTCCTTATACCGGTTCAAGCCGTGGACACTCCCAACAGAGGGAACACAGGCCATATGGCCTGCAATACCTCCTAAGACTGAAGCTTTTGACAGGTGTGTATGTATGACTGATATGTGGTGTTTTTTTATCATGCGAAGCATGCGGTAAATATGAAAAGGCGAGACACTGTTCTTTATTGATGTCACTATATCTTCAGCAACATTTCTTTTCAAGACATCTTCGTTTGTCCCGAAACTGTTTCTGTAGACAAACAGATTGTGTCCTCTTTTCCGGAGATCTTCTGTCAGGGTCTCAAGATATCTTTCCGCTCCTCCGAAATTAGACGAGGATATCACAAATAGTATATTCATAAAAGATTGTAAAGAAAAAAGGGCGCCTGAAGGCGCCCTGAAAAATCAGCTCTCTGTCCAATTACCCGTTGATGAATCGTAACTGACACCTAACCCTACAGCATTTCCTCCTGCTGCGCCGGCTGCTGATATTGTAACAGTGTCATTGGGGGCAGCACCGGCTACGGTGACTGAGAAATCCCAATTGGCACTTACGGCC
This sequence comes from uncultured bacterium, assembly GCA_964525975.1. Taxonomy (GTDB): domain Bacteria; phylum Macinerneyibacteriota; class Macinerneyibacteria; order Macinerneyibacteriales; family DSCS01; genus CAZJQC01. The sequence continues at coordinate 705 of CAZGIO010000089.1, read as the reverse complement.
GGATCAAGGTTAAGGTTAAGATTTGACTCCACAGCAGCATCGTCTGCGCAAGCTACAAATGCATTATTCCTCTGTTTGTAAACTCTTTCAGCGGTATAAATAGCATCTATCGTAGCTTTTGCAGTGGCTCTTTTGGCATCTTTAACATAGTTAAGATAAAGCGGTACGCCTGCTGCAGCCAGAATTCCCACGATTACTATAACGGTAATCAGCTCGAGAAGTGTGAAACCCTTTTTGTTCATACAATCCTCCTTTTATGTACATTATATATAAAAGTATAGTTTATTATAACATTTCGTCAAGTATTATTATATTTTTTCTTTATTTAACTGCATCAGCAGTTCCTTAGTCTTTTTCGATACTTTTTTGGGTACAGATATCTTTATTTCAACAAACTGATCTCCCACTCCATATCCCCTCTGTGACTTGATCCCCTTTGATTTCATACGGAACACCCGTCCGCTTTCTGTTCCGGCGGGTATTTTCAATTCAGCCCGCCCTGTGAGTGTGGGAACTTCCACGGTGGTTCCCAATACAGCATCGGGATAAGTGATCTCTTTTTCTATGAGGATGTCATTCCCTTCCCTCTTGAAAACCTTATGAGGTTTTACAGAAAGCTCCACATAGAGATCCCCTTTGGGTCCCCCATGTGCTCCCGCTTCACCTTCACCCCTGAGTTTCAGCACGCTGCCGTTGTCCACTCCC
>CAZGIO010000088.1:0-6825 GCA_964525975.1 uncultured bacterium | reverse complement strand
ATGTTTCGCTCGGAATATCCCGAAAGCGATGGCCGAAACGCGATACATGTTCTCCAGTGGATACAGTATCAGCTGGATACGTGCACTTCTGTTGATGAAGTTATTAAAACAGATGAAAAGATCCGCATAACACCGGGTATCTTCAAACTTCACTTTTACGTATGTGATAAGAGCGGGGACGCCGCGGTAATAGAGTTTGTTGACGGTAAGGCTAAAATATACAGGGGAAAAGATCTGCCTTATACCGTCCTGGGAAATAATACATATGAAAACAGCCTCATGAATGCAGCGTTGTTCAAAGGCTTCGGCGGAGATATGGTTGTCGATGATGAGTATATCAACAGATTTGTGAAGATTGCGCAGGAGCTGAGAAACTTCAGGATATCCCGAAAAGAAACTGACGTGCATGACATGTTTTCCCTTCTTCATCTGGCCCGGGATCCCGGGGAAACCCAGTGGAGCATCGTATATATTCCTTCACAGGCCAAGATCTGTTATAAAACAGCCGCTAACCCGGCGGTGAAAAATATTGATATGAATCAACTATCTGCGATAAAGGGAAATACTCTGGCGCTGGATATCAATAGTGATAAATATGGTGAAATTAATCAATGTTTTCATGAAATCACATATGAGAATAACAAAGCGTATGTGATGTCAATTTTTGAGAAATTGCTGCGAAACGGGGAAATCGAATCTATAATGTCCGCCACTAAGGATATGGCGGATTTTGGCACAGGATTTGAGACTGATGATGGCCGCTGAAGGGAGGGATTTCCACTGGAAAACGCCTGGTGGTTATCTCTACTGTGTAAATAATTCAGTTGATTTGCTCCTGATAATCATTCTTCTTTAATTTTACATAGCCAAAAACAATTCATATGTTGAAGCTACTTTGGTTAAATGTGTCATTTCAAAAGCTTGATATGTACTGATTTTTCATAAAAAATATATTCATTTATTCAAAATAATTACCACTCGTCAGTTTATATTGCGTCTTGTCGGAAATATGGGGCAAAACGGTTGAATATATACTTATGTGCAGTATAAATTCATATAAGTTACTAAAAAAAGTTATTATAAAAGAAATGGTAGTTGGGTTTCCAATATTATGGAGGTTCCAGATGAAAAGAGCAGTCATTTGTTTAGTGTTACTGATGACAGGTTTTGGATGGACAGGGGGGAATGTTCCCTGCCTTTACAGTGAAAGCCATGTTGAAGAAAATACAAATGAAGTCGATCCTGATGAGAATAACGGGGGATTGAAAAAGTACTGGGAAGTTAAAACAAGGTGTTGGAATGAGTGTAAACATTATGAAGTGTTGGTCAATACGAAAACCGGCGCGACGGATTACATTTACCTTGGAAGTGAATATTCAGAAGGGTGGATTGTCAATTGTTACACTCAGCCCCAGCCTGGTGGAATCAACTGTGATGTGTGTCAAAGCCATCCCTGCGATGCTGAAAGAGAAGACATGTCTTATATTTATATTTTTTTTGAGGATTGACCTGCATGATTAAAGGTGAGATTTTTATATCTGTTTTGCTGCTTTTTTCATGTGTGAAGTCTCCTGTGACAAATCTTACTCCGGAAGAGACTGCTTACTTGCAGAAAATAACTTCATGGGAAGAACTCCTTGTGGAACACCACACTGTTCAATTGGAGAACACACAAACAGGAGAAAGAGTTGTAGAATTTATGATGATTGAGGCAACAGAGGACTATATTGCCGGAGTTACAAAAAATAATGATATTTTAGTCTGGTCAGGTGACGGACGGTACGTGGGTAAAACAGGGGGAACAGGGAAAGGGCCGGGAGAATGTGTTTCAGTCAGCGGAGTGGTTTTTATGCCTGATGATAAGCTTTGGGTCTATGATGGTGCCATGCAGAGGATCTCAAAATTCAGTTTGAGCGCAGACGGAGTGGAGCTTGTGGATACGAAAATGGCCGATGAACTGGCACAGATCGGATTTCGCGGGTGTATGTGCGGATATGAAAACGGAAAAATGATTTTTGTCAATCTGTATGCTGATAAAGACCACTGTAGATTTTGTCTGATGGATTGTGAAAGTGGGGACATTATCCCTGTGGGAAAAGGTGAATGGGAAGAAGGTTATTATTGTGATGCTCAGTCAATTTTTGTTCCTACGAAAGACGGGTTCTGGCTGAATCAGCCATTTAAATATGATGATAAAAAGAAGATGAGTGTTTATAAATCCGGCAAGATCGAGTTTTATAACCATGACTTAAATCAAAAAACAGTCGACTGTAATATGAGGGAATACTATTCATTTTATGTGTCCCATGACAATAAGTTTATTTTGCTCAGCGTCAAGTCAAAATTTCTGGTGTATGATATTAATGGAAATAAGATAAATGAAATCTCAAGGATGATCAGGAAATTGAAATTTTTGGTCAGGGTTAACCGTATATATTCTCTTAGAAATCGTCCATGGCAGTTATTTGTGGAAAATCCGCTGGAGCTGGATAAAAGCGCGAAACTTCATTTCTATACGCTTGGACTCAATAAAAAAGGAAGTTGATAATGTTAAAAAAAATATTGGTTCTGCACCTTATTACTTTGTGCTTGTTCGTTTCTTCCGCTTTCCCGGAAGAACGCATTGACAGAGTGCGGAATACAAAAGAGATTTTCAGGCTAAAAGAAAAGATTGTAATACCTGAGGTAATAACCGGAGAGAATATTGGAGTGCCTCTCATCCGGAATCTTTCCGGATATACGCTGGTACAGTTTAAGAATGATAAAAGTCGAATTCTGATATGGGATAAAAATAACAGAAAAGAAAAATATATAGAGTTCATAGAAAAATCTGACGGTCAAGAGCCGGTCCAGCTTTTTCCCTATGATGAGAAGACAGTTGGCATCATCTTTGAAGATGATCAATATTTACATCTTTATGATCTTTTAATGGATGATTGTTGTGAGGTCGGGAAATTTTTTATAGGAGATGTGACTTCCAGGCAAAATTTTATTTTATGTGATGTTATAAAAAAAGGTAATGGGTTTATTTTTACTTATTCCCAAAAAAGAAATAAGAATCCTTATTATTTAACTACGTTTAATAAATTCTTTAAGGAAATTGTTTCGTTCTATCCGATCAAGGAAAATGATTATCGGAATTTTGTTCAGATCTTTGTAAGTGACAACCATGTTTATGCCATGCCGCCGAAAGCATATATCTCCAAGAAAGGCATGGTCAGCAGGGGGAAATTCATTTTAAAATACGATTTTGCGGGAAACCTGGTTTTAAAGATTCCCTTTGATCCAGCGAAATACCATATGCCGAGAATTGTCGGAGTATTTGGGGAAAACAGGATACTACTGTGGTCTGAATCCGGATATATGCTTATTGATATGAACGGTGACGTTATCAGGTCTCATATCCCTGTTGTTGATATGCATGATGAGAGAGTATATAGAGAGCAGATCGGATTAAGGTTTAAAAATAACGGATATTATGATATTGAAAAAAAAGATGGTTCGTTGATTATTTATGACTTTGAAATTGATTATGAACGGTTTGAAGAATAAACAGTTGTGGTGTGCTTTTGTTATTATATTTTTAACAGCGATTGCGTTAACTAATATCTATCACGACAAGAAAATTGATGAGACCGAGTTAAGATATTTAAGGCATCTGGAAAAAGATATAGTCATAAAACAACATCTTATCGGGAAAAGAGCAGGTGAACCGGGGGAAATACTATTCAATAAAAAAGATAAAAAACCGGGTTGGAAAACATTGCGTCTTTACATAGGACGATTTCACTGTCCCTCTTGTCTGGAGACAGTTTTTGATTATATTGGTAAAGATATTGAGAAAGATTACAACATTGAACTTCTATACTATTCAAATAGTAAGACTGATATAGGGTATGATGTGAAAAAGTATAGTATTGTTTGTCCGGTTTATACAATTGACGATACAGCTTTTTATAAGGATAACGGTTTTCTTGATGATACCGCAGCTATGCTTCTCGATGAAGAAGGCGTTATAATGGATATTGCATTGTTTGGAAGAATTAAAGGTGGTGTGGATCCAGGTGAAGTAATGTTTAAAGCCATTGTTCATAGATAAGTATCATAGTGATATCAGGCATTGTAGTCTGCTTCTTCTGAAACAAACCCTTTATACAATATGTCTATTGAGTAATATTTGTACAGATGAAGGGGGAAGATGAGATTAATTTTATTCGAAGGCATGCCGGGAACAGGGAAGACCACCATGGGCGAAAAGATGTTCGCGGAAAAGACACTCCCAGATTACGGCGCTTTCATAGATGAATATGAACAGGATAATGTACTCTTCGGAGACTACTGGGAAGAATACAATGGGGAATACAAAGATAAGATCCGCGGGTTTTTAAGGAGCTGGCCTCTGTTTTTGGATAAATACGCGGATAAAGATACTGTTATGACAGATAATCTCCTTATGAACCAGATACGGTATCTCTACGCTCTGGATGCGCCGGAAGATAAGATCTCTGAATTCTTCAGGGATGTTGTCATCCTTCTTGAAGAGATCAGGCCGCAGATGGTATTTCTTGACGGGGATCCCTCTGTGATTATCCCCAGAGTGGCAGTGAGGCGCACCAATGGATGGGGAGCTCGGGTCGCTGGACTCTTTGAACAGTTTCCCCGGCAGAAAAGGCTTAAAGCCACGGGCATGGATGGCCTTGTGCGTTTTTTCAGGGAGAGCAGAGAGCTTTCAAAGGCACTTTTTGAAGAATGGCCCTATCCCGTGGCTGACATCGATGTCACAGATGAGATGTACGATAAATCGGAAGAGGTCGTCCGGCTTTTCATGGATTTAAACAGCTGACAAGAACAGATAGATTTTATTTATTTCGTTATATCATCAGAGTATTTTTCTTCGAGTGTTTTGTAACCTTTTACTGCTCTGTCCAGTATTTATTAATATAGTTGTATAAATGATAATCAGTAACTATGATTGTGATGTATGGTAAATTATGAGTATGAGATAATTCAAAAGATTATCGGAGGGGAGAAATCCGCTTTCAGGAGTATTATGGATAAGTATGGTAACTTGGTTTACAATCTAGCATATACCCATGTGAATAATGTGGAAGACGCAAGAGACCTTACCCAGGAGATCTTCCTGAAAGTCTATAAGAACCTTAAGAAATATAAACCGGAATATAAGTTTTTCTCATGGCTTTATAAGATATCACTAAATACAGTAAATTCATTTTTGAAAAAACGAAAAAGAAAACCTGACCTGCTTCCTTTGGATGAAAGCCGGGACTTTGCGGATGTTAAGGAGGCAGGCCTCCCCAGGAGCGAAGAACTGCATAACATCATAGGACAGTTTAAAAAAGATATGCGGGAAGTCTTTGTCCTGTTTTATTATGAGGACCTGGATATTCAGACAGTGGCTGATATTACAGGAAAAAGCCCTTCAAATGTAAAGGTCATGCTTCACAGGGGGCGGAATGAGATCAGGGCCCTCCTTGGAAAGGAAAGTGAGTAACATGGGTTTTGATAAAAAACTGGCTGATGGTGTCATGGATGATATCTTCCGCTATGAATACAGGAAAAGGACAGCCCGTCACGGGGCTGGGTTTGTCCTGATTCTTATCCTGACCTTTTCAGTTGCTTTTTACAGTTTAAAAAACATTCATATGAATAAGACCGTGGATCTCAGATTGACTCTCACCGCTCCGCATGCGACGTCAGTGCGGGTTGTGGGAGATTTTAACCAATGGGAAAAGCCGGGCGTGAAAATGGTGGCTGATAAAAGCGGCCGGTGGATAGCTGAGATCACGGTCGACCCGGGAACATACAGATATCTGTTCTTAGTAGACGGAGACAGTATGGTGGATCCCCGGGGGATCACAATCACAGATCCCTTCGGGGAAAAAGTATCGGTTTTAAATGCCGAAAGAGAGGTGAAGGAAATATGAGAAAAGTGATAATGGTGGCTCTTATCATGATGATCTGCATCCTTCCTGCAGCAGCAGATGCAGTGCAGGAAAAGGTCCAGTCTATGAAACAGAATGCTGTGAAAAACATGGAAAAACTCGGTTATACAGATGAGGAGATCGGGCAGGCAATGAACAGGATCGAAGAATGCAACATGAATCAGGAACAGAAGATTAACATGTATAAATGGATGACAAGGCTTGAGAACAAGATGGAGTTCAAAAACCTTAACGAAGAGATGGAGAACAAGATCCAGAATCAGAATAAGATCCAGAACAAGCATCAGAATAAAGCACAGCCTAAACCCAAGTATAAGAAACAGGAGAATGCCGGACCAAACAAATGATAAGAAAAACTGCAGCAGCAATCATACTAATGCTAATATGCGCGCTGCCGGGGATAGCCCGCACAGGTAATAATCCCTGGCAGCGACTTGTCAATAGGCGGTATAATGCCGCCTATTGGGAACCATACGTAAAACTGGGGCAATTAAGAGGATTTGAAAAAGAGAAGCTGGACAATATTCTGAATAACAGGATTGATTATATCATCAGGATAGAGGAAGACGTCCCCGGGTTTAATTCTGAAGAGATTCCCTATTATCTCAAGATCGCGGATCTGAACATCGATGTCGATCCGCTGATACAGGCTCTGAACAAAAGTCATGATGAGACAGGCGCCCGTCAGCTGGCGGATTTTCTTACTATATGCAGCGGTGTCCTGGGATTTGACGATGATGAGTTGAACAGCCTTCTTGTCCCTTACAGCAAATACTATACACCGGAAGATCTGTCAACGCTTAAGTCTCTGATATTAAAATTGAGGATGTCTGGACGCACATGGAATCCCGACGTGGTAAAA
>CAZGIO010000087.1:0-6896 GCA_964525975.1 uncultured bacterium | reverse complement strand
ATCTCGTTTTCACGTCTTACTTCCGCAACAAGCTGGGGAGGTATCGTCATCTTGCATACACCGCAATTCCCGCCGTTCACAGATGCCATGACAGAATTCTGGAATTTACCGGATTTTTCCATATCCCTTATCAATCTTACAATATTATCGGGTATCTTGGAAAAGAGCTGTTCCTTCATGTTCAAAGCGGCTTCATATTCAGGCTTCAGTTCTTCTATCTGTTTCTCCAGCTCGTTTTTCTCATCAGACAAGGCGGACTCCATGGTCTCTATACGTTCCTTCATGTTTCCGGACTCTTCCTCAAGCTGGATCACCTCTTCTGAAAGAAGGTCTCTTTTCTTCAGGCTTTCCTCCACTGAACGCTTCATATTGAATATCTCATTATTAAGCGCCGCAAGTTCCTTGGATTTCTTTACAAGATAAAGCTGGTTCTCATATTTTTTCAGCAGTATCCTGTTGCTGTTTATGTCCAGATCCGCGCCGGCCAGTTCTTTTCTTTTTTCTTCCAGCTGCTGAAACATCTTGTCATATTTTTCAGAAAACTTCTTATGTTCGGTTTCTTTTTCATCGATTTCCCTTGGTTTCTGCTCAAAAATAATACGCAGATCCTCGCTCTTTTTTATCAGTTCAGCTATCTCATGGAGTATTTCAATATATGAAGTCATTATTCATCCCCTACCTTCCTCAGAGCAAAAAAAAAGGTGCACTTAAAGCACACCTTTCTTATCTAAATCGGATTTTTGCTCATTACTCAAACAAAATCACTCCCTGTATGGGCCCAAGAGGATTCGAACCTCTGACCGACCGGTTATGAGCCGGTAGCTCTACCAACTGAGCTATGGGCCCTGTCTCATTCCGGTGTTGATTATATTTAAAATAGTTTCTGTGTCAATACTTTTATACAGTTATTTTATACCCCTCCCGGTTTGTTGACATATTTTGTGCCTTATGATATTATTGAGCACATTAGCAGGAGGTAACATGAAAAGGCTTATACCAGTGATCTTACTTGCGGGACTTATTCTGGTCTCTTGTTCACGCAGAGACAATATCAAAGAGACCGCCGTAATAGAGGATATAAACGACATACGCACCATGGAGACGACCACTCTGATGTCCCTGGCAGATGACCATTATTCAAAGAAAGAATATGATCAATGCGGCGAACTTCTTGATGTCATACTTCAGAGGGAACCCGGCAATTATAAAGCAGGACTTCTAAAAGGCAGACTTTTGACTTCCATGGAACAATACGACGAAGCACTTGACGTATTTAACGGACTTTTGAAATCTTTTGACCATAAATATTCCCTCCATTATTACACAGGGCGTGCATATGAGCTGCAGAATTTTTATTCTGAAGCCCTTTCTCATTACAGGACTTCTTATGACCTGGGGAACGATAACAAGTATATCGTCACCAAGATCACAGACTTATACATGCGCTCACAGAAATATGGCGAAGGGATAACTTTTTTTCACAATTATCTGGTCAGACATGAGACGAATCATTATGTACGCTACAACCTTGCTCTATCATATTTCTATACAAACAATTATAATTACGCCATAGACCAGCTGAAGCTAATTAAACGTTATGATCCACAGTACGCACTGGCATACTACGGCACAGGCTTCATCTATTATAATTTTTTCAAACGCACAGCCAGCAGTTCCTATAAATCCGAGGCTATTGAAAACCTGAGACATTTTCTCACCATGAAAAGCTCATCCTACTACACAGGCAAGGCAAGGTCCATGCTTTATGAACTGGAGCGGTGATGGGTCATAACTCATGGGTCGAAGTCTCAAAAAGCGCGCTCATACATAATCTGCGCGCATTCAAAAAAGAGCTCTCCCCTGGAACCGGGCTCATGCATGTAGTCAAAGCCAATGCCTACGGACACGGCCTTCTTGAGACACTCAGCATCAGCGAGTCTTCAGCTGGACTTGCTGACACATACGGCGTCCATGCCATAGAAGACGCCGTCGCCATCCGCCGCAGCGGCGTCACGAAGGATATCTACGTCCTGGGTTACGTAAATTTTTCCAGACTTCGGGATATAGCTCTATTCGGCCTCATTCCAGTTGTCACAAACATCGAGACCATCCATAGACTCTCTGAAATCGCCTCCCAGACTGGTAAAGAGATACGCATAACTGTCAAATGCGAGACAGGTACTAACCGCCAGGGTATCCTGGAAGAGGATGTAAGCCTTTTTGCAGAAAAGATCAGACAAAGCCCCCTTCTTTCACTCGACGGCCTCTCAACACACTTTGCCAATATAGAAGACACCAGCGATCATACATACGCTCAATATCAGATGAGCCGATTTTCAAAGTTCATAGACCTTTTCAAAGAGCACGGGCTTTCACCTAAAGTAAATCATATAGCCTGTTCAGCAGCTATCCTCCTCTTTTCAGAAACTCACCATGAGATGGTGAGAGCGGGCATCGCCTCTTACGGGCTCTGGCCCTCCAAATCCACATATGTCTCCAAGATGAGCCATGGTTCTTCAGATTTTTCCCTGCGCCCTGTCCTCTCATGGAAGACTGTTATAGGTCAGATAAAAGATGTCAAGGCGGGAGAATCAGTGGGATACGGATGTTCCTACAAAGCGGCTTCTGACTCCCGTCTAGCCATACTCCCCGTGGGTTACTACGACGGTTATGACAGAAAACTTTCCAACATAAGCCATGTCCTTATCAACGGCAGCAGGGCGCCTCTCCGCGGACGTGTGTGCATGAACATGATCATCGTCGATGTCACACATATAAAAGACGCATCTCTAGAAGATGAAGTGGTGCTTCTTGGCTCATCTGGCAATGAATCTGTGAGCGCCGACACCCTTGCTGAGATGACCGGCACTATCAATTACGAGATAGTCTCAAGGATCAACCCGCTTATTCCGCGGATAGTCACCGATTGATGATCTTATCCATGACCTGCTGCATGTCAGGATAAATATCCGACTGGAATGACATCAGCTTTTTTGTGACTGGATGTATAAAACTCAGCTCTTTTGAATGAAGCATCTGCCTGGGTATATCCTTAAAGGGCTTTCTGTTTACAATCCCTCCATATACAGGGTCTCCAAGCACAGGATGAGATAAATAAGAGGCATGGACACGTATCTGATGAGTGCGTCCTGTCATGAGAGAAAACCTGTTCAGAGAAAACCCGTTATATCGTTCGATCACCTGATAATGTGTCTCGGCGTACTTCCCGCCCTCTTTGACCGCCATTTTTTTTCTGTTATATATGCTCCTGCCCATGGGAGCTATGATAATGCCTGAATCCTCCTCAAACGCTCCTATGTTCAAGGCATAATAGATCCTTTTGACTTCCTTCGCAGATATCATCTCACTTAATCGCCAGTGGGTGGTCTCATCCTTGGCCACCAGCATGAGCCCTGACGTGTCTTTATCAAGCCGGTGTACGATCCCCGGCCTTGTATCATCAACCCGGGACAGTTTTTCGAACATATAGACCAATGCGTTGACAAGAGTCCCGTCGGGGTTTCCCGCTCCGGGATGCACCACAAGCCCCGGCTGTTTGTTTATGACCAGAAGCCATTTATCTTCATAAACCACATCAAGGGGGATATCCTCCCCTTCTATCTCCAATTTTTCCCTCCCGGGAACTGTTATTTCCACCTGAGCCCCTGTCTCAAGCTTTTTGGCGGGTTTTTTTACCTGTTTTCCGTTCACTGTGACATTTCCCGACAATATCATCTTTTTTATGACATTTCTTGATATATCGTCATATTCACCGCTTAAAAACGCATCAAGTCTCACACCGCTTTCTTCACAGAAAGTACTTCTTCTATCCATACTGTTCACCTGCACTTTTGATATATAAAGCCAGGTCTTTCGGGTTTCTCGTAGTCTTGATATTTTCTCCATGCACTTCTTTGCTGCTTGCTCCCGGCCCGAACCCGTGAATATTGCTTTTTTCCGAGATCATAGCCACATTATAGAGGCATTCGCTTCCCTCTCTGGCCCATCCGACATTCTCAAGGTTGTTCAGGATATGCCGCTGTTTATAGAGATAATATGGGTGAAATCCCGCTCTCCGCAGGATCAGTCCCCCTTCTTTCACAGCGCTGTCCAGTGTTTTAGGGCTTTCAGCTTTATAGATCTTTTCAGAAGCTCCCTTTTTAGGTGATAGTGTATGTATCGTTATATTGTCGATCTTTTCCAGCGCTGATACTGCTTTCACAGAATGCCTTATCTCACCCTTACCTTCTCCGGGAAGCCCCATGATAAGGTCAGCGTTTATATTTTTAAAACCTGTCTCCAGACACATCTCATACGCTTTGTAAAAATCACCTGTTGTCGCGTTTCTTCCCACTCTTTTTAATGTCTCATCGTTCATGGTCTGAGGATTCACTGCTATCCTTGTAACACCGTGATCCATCAATATGCGGCATTTGCTTTTCCTGAATGCATCGGGACGTCCCGCTTCCACGGTAAATTCAGACAGCGCGCTGATATCGATCTTCCGGATAAGAACATCCAGTATCCTTTCAAGCTCTCTGTCATCCAGAGCAAAGGGAGTACCGCCCCCCACATAGACCATAACGGGATTCACAACATCAACAAGGCGATGTTCCATCTCGCTGATGACTGATTCCACATAGGGTTGGTAAAACCTTCCGTAAACCTGTCTTGAATATGAGGTAAAAGAGCAGTAAGAACATTTTGAGGGACAAAAAGGAACGCCGATATATATACCTTCGCCGCTGTCAAGTCTGTCCTCTATACTTTTTTCACGTCCATGCACTTCAGTCATGAGCTGTATCTTTTCCCGTGACACCATGTAATCCCTCTTCAGGACCTCCTCCACATCACCTGTGGAGGGTAACCTTTCAATAAGTTTTGTGGGCCTTGTCTGAAAAAGGAGCCCCCATGGAGATATTTTCCTGTCCAGGAGAAACTCCATATCCCTGTATACACTGTTCTTATACCAGAGCATCCTGTCTCTTACATCGCCTGGCATCTCACGCATGAGTATCTTGTGTTTTCTGTATATATATTCGATCTTTCCATGCAACATTTTAATCTCAAGGTCTCCTGAGCCCCTTAAGAAAAATTCCATCCCGTGTACCACGGAACGGAGCATGTCATATACCTTGTTTTCATACACGCCTTCTATTGAAGCGCTTTTCATCTTCAGCGGAGCTTTTATCAGATAGAGAGATATAAACGGGACTATATCCGCAAGAAAATCAAGGATATCCGCTTCTCTGCCAGGTATAATAAGCTGCAGCGCCTCGTCTGACGCCGCAAACAATATTCCGAATATGAGGAGTCCGGTCCTGAAGTTACGTATGTTTCTGAAAGCAAAAAAACCTGTCACCGCAATGATCAGATACTCTGTAAAATGAAACAGCTTGTCCTGGTGGATAAAATAAACATGCCCCATCCCGCGGAACGGGATCTTAGATATGATGGACACCGCGACGACTGAGATCCAGAACAGCCATAATACAGTCCTGTTATAGCGCCACGATATCTTCACCATCTGAATCAAACCTCAGCAGTCTGGGCTCTCCCTTTTCCATCCTGTAAAGAAATATCTCTTTGATCATATCACCATTACGGGACACAGACACATCCCCGCAGAACCCGTTATGAGAAGAAATGGACAGCATGGACTGAACGAGATTTTCCCCTGTTATTCCTGCGCTTCGTTTGATACCTTCAAAAGCAATATTATAAGCATCGATACCAAGCGCTGAGACCTGATCCAGTGAATGGTTATATTTCGACATATATGCATCATAAATATCTTTTTCCCTGATCCCAAAATCATCCCTGTTATAATATGAAGCTATGACAATACCGTTAAGATTGTCGCCAAGTACTCTGAACAGGAACTCGTCAAACAGGCTTGAATCAGCAAGGACTGAGACATTGAGCCCCACATACGGTATAGAAGGTATCAGCTGCTGCAGGTCCTTCTGGTTTGTCCCCAAAACAAAAAGCCCTTCCACGAATGCGTTCTGAGCAAGCTTCAACTGTTCTGTGTATGTGGTGTCCCCTTTCTGATACGTTGAAAAAACAGGAAGGACCGCATTGTATGTCTCGATCCTTTTTTTAAACCTCTGGCCGCTTTCAAGGCCGCGACTGTCATCGGGGACAAGCACAGCGAAATTTGTCAGTCTCAGTTCTCTCACGCCATAATCTGCAAGCAGTACTGCTTCATCCTCATGGCGTATGGAGTTTCTGAAAAAATATCTGCTTTTATCAGGTATATCGCTGTCGGAAGCCACAAGAAACACCACAGGCACCTTATATTTTTCCACGTAAGGCACAAGGAGGTCCGCTGCTTTTGACTGTACAGGTCCTATGATGACTTCCGCCCCTTTTTTTACAAGTCTCTCATATATAACTGGAATGGTCTCCAGTTCGCTCATAGTGTCAGCTTTTACCAGGAGAGCCTTTCTTCCCTTTTCCAGCTGTCTGTTGTTCAACTCATGTATCGTCGCAATGGAATGATAAAGTTCATTGCCGATCTTTGAATATTTTCCCGTAAGAGGCAGCATCACACCGATCTTCGCGCCGGGAAACCGGCCTTTCAGCTTTGCCATCTCAATATAGTGTACCGCTTTACCGGAATCATCAGCCAGTCCCATCTTTTTGAATATCTCAAGAGCTCTTGAATATTTTCCCCTTGTAAGATAATATTCTCCTGTCTCTATATATACATCTGCGAGGCCCTTTGAGGGAGGCAGCTCATCCACCGCTCTCTCCTTCATCTCAAAATCGGCATGATGTTTAAGTATGGCTTTCATCTGATCGGCTGCCATTCTTTTCTTATTGTCTTTCATGGTGTCGGAAGCTGTGATATTGTTATAATATTCCACAGCCTTAAAATACTCTCCCGCTTC
>CAZGIO010000086.1:3922-6995 GCA_964525975.1 uncultured bacterium | reverse complement strand
AAACAGCTTCCGACTCCGGGATCAACCATTCCGGGTTACTATGACCGTTTCGAAACTGCCATACAAGCAGAGCGCGGTATCCGCACGGATCGGCATTGGGATTGCTTCTTCCAACGGAAACATCTTCACGCTGGATGATCTCTTTCCAGTTTGAGGAATTGATCTCATCCTTGTATTTGCTGTTCTCTGAAAACATGATGGACATCTCGTTTGTGACAAAAGAGATGTTCCAGTCGGCAAACTCACCGAACATCAGGTTCTCGATGACTTTATAGTCAGCGCTTGCCATGATGTCAGCGGGTTTTCCCAGCTCAGTGATCTTCCTGGCGCATTTTCTTGAGCCGGCGGCTTCCCTCATCACATCCACTTCGGGATATTTTTCTTCGAATGCTTTCTCAAGCTGAGCAAAAGGCACAGAAAGGCTTCCGGCGTGGAAAATGACCAGTTTTCCCTCGGGAGCGGGACCCTGTCCCGCGCAGCCAAACAATACCGCCACTGCGACTAATACAAATAACAACTTCTTCATAAAACCTCCTTTAACAGATTAAATAGTATCCGATATGATTATACATACATAACGGATGCTATCAACAGGAAAAATATGTATCAAACACTATATTTTAATGTTTTCTTGCTCTTTTTACATAAAATGATACCTGACATGGCTTTTCATAAAGACAAGAACATAACATCAGATCCAGTATCAACCGGATCATAGCTGAAACTGATACGCTGATTTTTTTTTGATATATTCACAGTGGCCGTCATCACCGCCTGCGGAATAAAAAGAGACAACGATCTCCATCTCTCCGGGTCCCAGTCCCACACGGCGCGCCTCTCTCTCGACATCGTCCCACGCTACGGGACTGATTACCATTTTGCCGTCCCCGCCGCGGGATCTGAAACTGCCCTGGCATGTTATTGTGTCAGCGGCATATGC
Source organism: uncultured bacterium (assembly GCA_964525975.1). Classification (GTDB taxonomy): domain Bacteria; phylum Macinerneyibacteriota; class Macinerneyibacteria; order Macinerneyibacteriales; family DSCS01; genus CAZJQC01. Next base: position 6,055 of record CAZGIO010000086.1, on the reverse strand, counting down.
CGTGGAGAACTCCCCTGTTTTCACTGGTTTTGACCCGCCGTTAAGAACCAGGCTGCACACCCGTGAAAATAACGCTTCCCATTGGCGGCGCTGTACAGTTTGCGCCTCATCCCGTTTCATCACTGCGGAGACATCCCAGAATACATCGTCTTTTTCTGTCCCAAAAAGCGCTTTTATCCTGATCCGGACTTTCCCTTCCAGTGCATCAGCGGCAACACTGGTAAAATATCTCACTTTCCCCACGGGATCCCCGCGCCCTGTCTTGAGTATCTTATGGGGGAACCTCCCCGCGGCTGATGGGTCATCGATCACAAACCAGCACCGCGGGTCACTTTGACCGCTCATCTGAGAAAGTTTATATATTCTGTATTTGTCCCAGTCACTTTCCCTTGCAATGGAGATCATAGGGCTTTCTTTCGCAGACATGGGGGGAACCATGGAGCAGGACCAGTCCAGCGAGACACGTCCCTCGCCAATATGCCTCCGGTTCTCAAACATCGCCCAGTCTCCCGCGGTCTCCGTCACCAGACGCTCATCCCCTTCCATGGAAACAGTGAGTTTTCTGCTGTAACTGCGGTATATGCCCCCCATCCTGATATCCCTGCTGAAAAAACTATCCCGGGGCCCTGTTATTATAAAATCAAGGGACACAACTGAGTCCTTATCCATGAGCGCAAGATCCAGCACTACTTCACGTCTCATGAACGATGAACCTTCAAGTTCCTTTTCCAGTATCAGCGCTTCAGGAGAAGATGCCGGAGCCACTCCGTCACCCAGGCTGTGGTACAGCCGGAGGTTCTCCATGTTGATATTTTCCCATTGGGGATAATACGTGAAAAGAGACATATCGCTATTCAATTCATCCCGAGTCTTTTTTATCAGCATGGTCTCTTTGATGACATACCCGCTGTCGGTGATCCTAATATTTGTATCATGTCTTAGAATGTCGGCGCCTGAATCCAGGGCTGAAATGGTCTGAAAAATAGATATGAGAAGCAGAAGGATCACATTGTTTTTCATTGCTGTATTATATAGCGGGATAAAAAGTTTTCAATCACAGTTATGTGAAAAACATCATATATTATCCAGCCCGAGCCAGTGTTTTATGCTCACGTCGTAGGATATGATCTCATCATCTTTGAAAAAGAGGTTTATTTCCCGTTTGGCGCTTTCAATGGAATCAGAAGCATGTATGACATTAAATTGTGTGTTCAGGCAGTAATCTCCCCGGATGGTCCCCGGTTCGGCTTCATTTGGTGTCGTGGGCCCCACAAGTTTTCTTCCGATATAAACTGCATTATCCGCTTCCCAGACCATGGCCGCCACGGGTCCTGACATAATAAACTCGATAAGGGGTTCATAAAAAGCTTTGCCCTCATGTTCCTGATAATGACGCCTGGCAAGCTTATCATCCGCTTTCATAAGTTTCAAGGCCACGAGTTTGAGGCCTTTTTTCTCAAACCGTGAGATAACATCTCCCACAAGCGCTCTCTGCAGCCCATCGGGCTTGACCATCACAAACGTCTTTTCCACCATGTCACACCTCCACGCGCACGAGTTTTCCCACAACTTCAAAATGCGATGTCCTGGGAAACATATTTACAAGAGCATATTTTTCGAGCTTATACCCCTCCAGCATCTTCACATTTTCCGCAAACGTCTTAACATTGCAGGAGCTGTAGACGACTTCGGGAAAACTCTCCTGATCTATGAAATCCATTACCTGCTCAGAAAGCCCTCCCCTGGGGGGATTCACAACCACGACATCGCCTTTTATCTCCTGGAGATCATAATCATTAAGGTCTCCCTGTATATAGGATACCTTCCCGGTGTCAAGACCGGCCTTTTCGGCGCTAAGTTTCGCAAGAAATATGGAAAGGGGATTGTTTTCAATGCCCACGATCCCGCTGAACGTTTCCGCAAGACTCAATGAGATCGTCCCCGAACCGCAGTAAAGATCCAGTATGGTCCCGTTCCCTGTCCCTTCGGCTACATATTCCGATATTTTCCGGAGCCATAAAGGCACAATAAAATCATTGGATTGAAAAAAAGTATCAGGAGAGATATGAAGCAGCGCGCTGCCCATCTGTTTCTCCCCGTATATAAGATCTTCCGGTGTTGTGCTTTTGGACT
>CAZGIO010000086.1:0-3912 GCA_964525975.1 uncultured bacterium | reverse complement strand
TTAACCCGGTTGCGGTCAACTGTCACAAGTACTTTGGGATATTTTCTGTATATCACTCCGTTGTCAGTGTTCCTGAACCGCACTTCACCTTCATAACCGCTTTCATCGCGGCGGAATTTTGACAGAGCTTCGTTGATATCCCCATGGGCCAGAAGACATTCTTCTATATCCACAAGCCTGCGGGAATGTTTCCCATGGAGACCCACCATGCCGTGGCGGACTGTAAACTCCATGTTGTTACGGTATCCATATGTCGCAGCCGATGAGATCACTGTCTCGGGAGCTTTCCCGGTGAGTCTTTCCGCCGATTCTGTTTTCAGCGCCAGTTCCCTTTCCAGGGTGAGATGCTGCATATCGCATCCGCCGCATATCCCGTAATAGGGACATTTCGGCCTGATCCTGTGGGAAGAGTGATTATCAATGACCTGATGTTCTTTGGATATGTTCTTTCTTTTCTTCCGGAACCATTCCCCTTGGACTATCTCCCCGGTATCGGAATAATAGACGGAATACTTCCTGCCGTTTTCATCGGTTCCTGAAAACCAGCCTGCGGGATTGTATTCTCCGACGTTTATGACAGCATGTTTTTTCATAGATTTATTTTACCATATACAGGGAAGGTGTAAAGGGGGGAGAGCCCCCCCTGATTATCAGAGTGAAAATAAATATCTGACGCCGATCCTGAAACTCCTGCCCGGAGAAGCATAACCCGGATAAACCACATATCCTGAAGCTCCGGATATCTCTGTAACTGGGCCGTATCCGTAATCCACAGTTGTGGTCTCCTGTTCATACTTTTCATCCAGGATATTGTCCGCTCTCAATGATACAGACAGATTTTTATTCAACTTAACATTCAGACTGCCGTTAAGCAGTGTATAGGGTTCAAGTTCAATGGCGGGATAACTCGCCATTCTGTCACCTGTGGTCTCTTCAAAAAGGTCGACGCTGATCTTCTTAAAGGAACATTCCAACCCTGTCTTGAACATATATGAAGGCACCATGGCAAGATTCGACTCCATGCCCCCGGTCACATCTTCGGCGTCACTGTTTATATATGAAGCATATATCTTCAAATCAACGCCTTCTACAGGCAGCTTGACATATGCGTCAGCCTGCCAGCTGGCGATCTCAGCCTCAGACGCGTTGACATATTTATTTGCCACATAGTCCATCTTTATGTAATCTTCAAAAGTTTCGCGTGAATAATTCAGCTTTATACCCGCTTTTTCTTCTCCCAGAGTAAATTCAGCGGTGAAATTATACCCTTTCCCGGTCTCAGGCTTCAATTCCAGGTTGCCCACTACATCAAGAAGGCCTGTAAAATAATTCAATGATTTTCCGTAGACCTGGTAGAGAGAGGGCATATTATAGGACGTGCCGTAATTACCCCTGAGCTCACCAAAAATATCGCCTACACCGAACATGTATGCCGTGCCTGCTTTAAAGACAGTCACTTTATCCCAGTCTTCCTCTGAAGGTGACACAAAACGGACGGCTGAATTGAAACTGATGTTTCCGGGAGCTTCATAGACAAATCCCCCGTACAGCTCGTTTGTTGTCAGGGAGTGTTCTTCCATCTCAGTCCATGCGGCATCCTGGTCAGCTTTTTCATCGCGGAGATCCAGTCCTCCAAACATCCTGAACCGCGGGGAAAAAGAGAGCTGATTCTCTAATGCCAGAACAAACGCTTTTCCTCTGTATACATCTGTCACTGTCCCGTCATCCTCATATTCACGCCTGTTCGCTGTAAAAGCGGTACGGATCGTGGAACTGAATGTCTCCAGCCAGTTAATATCCGCTGATATATCTGCAATGGAAAAAGTGGATATCTGTTCAAGCGGAGCGTCTTCAGCGTTTACCGCCCCCCACGCGTCATATTCCAGAGTATTTTTTCCCGTGTCAAGAGACGCCTTAAGACTGAAGCTGTCGCTGAAACGATGTTTCAGGCTTCCGGAAAAACCGTATCCGGAGACCCCGTCTTCCTCATCGCCTTCAATGGAGATATTTTCTCCTCTGCTGCTCATATATGAACCGCTTATGTCCATGGTAGTCCTGTTAAATGTCTTTTGTGCTCTCACGGCTCCCTGAAAAAGACCGTGGCTGCCCCCCACGGCGGAGATCTCCATGTTGTTTTTCCCCTCGGCTGCCGTGATAAGATTCACAACCCCTGAGACCGCGTTGGATCCGTATACCGCGCTGTTGGGGCCCGATACGATCTCCACGGCATCTGTTCCCGCAAGAAACAGGTTTGGCAGGTTGAAAGAGCGGTCTATCCCCGCGGGATCAGTGAGAGCAATCCCGTCTTTCATCACAAGAATATTCTTGGACTGGCTTCCAGCAATCCTGGGGGAAGAAGCGCCCCATCTGCCGTATGACGGTATGTAAAAACCGTTAACTGAACGCAGCGATTCATCAAGGACAATGCTGACTTCCTCATCCAGCTCAGATTTTTCGATCTTTTCAGTATTCTCGCTTGTCTTTGACGGATCCTGCTTGATCCTGTTTGCGGTGATAAAATACTCTTCCGCAGACGCGGAAAAAGCGAACAACAATACGACTGCCGACAAAACTGCTTTTTTCATAATATACCCCCTCGAGTAATGTTATGTCCATTAGGTGTCCTGGCTTGCGGCTTCCTACTCACCCGCCTTCCCGTCACTCCTAAGAGAGGACAGTGGCTCGTGGGGTTTTCGCTCCGTTTACAGTTGCGGGGCAGCTCGGGATTTTCACCCGATTCCCTTTTGAACAGCCTATTCTAACACCGGCACAGGCTCTGGCAAGAAATATTTCCTGAAAAAACATCCCTATGATCGGCTATTCACAGGTTGATTAATTCCTGCCATAATATATAATAAATCACACCAAGGAGGTTTTTATGAATAAACGGATATTGATCATGACTCTGATGATTTTCTGCTCGGTATTTGCGGTTTCCGCGACGTCCAATACTTTTTCTTTCAAGGTCGGAGCATACGCCCCGGCGGATTTGAAGACAGGTATTATCTGGGGCGCGGATTACGGCTACAGCATAGATGAGAACGTCTCTCTTGTTCTGGGCGCGGACCTTTATTATAAAAAGATCACAGACAGGGAGGATCTTGGCAATACTGAGAAAGTAGGCGTCAATCTGGGCACCGGGCGCTATCTCAGCGAATGGAAAGGCCTTCATATGCCTTTTATGGCAAAGATCATAGTGGAGATCCCCCTGGACGACTATTCTGACTTCACCCCATTTGCCACGGGCGGTATCGGATTCGGTTTTACACATATTTCATTTACTGACATTGAAGAATCCACAGGGGATGCCAACGATGAATCACTCACTTACGGCGGTTTTGTGTGGCAGCTGGGAGCCGGCGTATCATACAGAGTGGGTTCAAGAAGCAAACTTACCGGAGAGCTTATCTACAACAGAGCAAAATTTGAAAAAGACGAGGAGGACGGATATTACACCACGTTGAACTCATCGGGACTGATGATCAGAGGCGGATTCACCCTGCTTCTATTCTGATTCCTTCTTATCTTTTTTCTGATACGGACAGTCTCCTGCGGGACAGGAAGAACAGCTTCCCCCGCAGGGGTCTTTTTTCTTCACAATAAACAGGATCAACGTTGAAATTACAAGGATCGCGATTATCAATATATCCATGGATCACCTCAATAAAAGTCCGATATTATAAAATAGAGCGGAAACAACCCAGGGTACCACCAGGGTAAGCGCTATCACGTAACCGAGCATCCTGTTCCCGAACTCATGCCGCACCGCGGCGAGCACCGCCACACAGGGCACAAAAAGCAGGATGAAGATCAGATAAGACATGGCTGACAGAGGAGTAAAATCCCGTCTTAACCCTTCCTGCAGAGCGCTTTCCCCCTCCTCCGACATGTCAAACGTAGTCAGTTCATATG
>CAZGIO010000085.1:0-7105 GCA_964525975.1 uncultured bacterium | reverse complement strand
CATCAGAATTTTCTATGTGATTGGCGCTCGGCTCCTTAAGGATTGAAAACTCACTCACTCCGTGAGTTCAAACACTCAAACCTTTCTTTCAGAGCACTCACCTTCGCGTGTCACATCGCGAAAATCCATGCTGATGCGCTTAAAAACCATTTGTTTTTAAACAAGAAAAGCAGTTATCTGCAGGATGTAGATTGGTTTTTTTAATGCATAGAGGGCGGGTGACGACTGGCGATGTCCTTCATGGACAGCAACGGCAATTAACATTTATGCCTGTCTGTGTCAGTCCGTGGATGTCCGTCCTCGTTCGTAAGGTCTCCTGAACCACTATGACCACATAACATCACTATTTGATATATATATATATCCTGTACGAAGCGCTGAAGGTGTGTTAATATCTCTCTGGATATAAGCCGTAAACACTTTTTACTTGACTTTATTCCTGTTTTACATTACTTTTTTCACACAATCACCGATGAAAGGAGGCCGATAAAGATGAAAAGAACATTTCAGCCTAGCAACATTAAAAGAAAACGCGATCACGGCTTTAGAAAAAGAATGTCTTCCAAAGGGGGCAAAAACGTCCTGAAAAGCAGAAGATCCAGAGGAAGAAAGCGCTTATCCGCATAATATGCCGGGACTCAAGAAAAGCGACAGATTAAAAAAAAAAGCGATTTTGCAGATGTATTTGACAGAGGCAGGAAAATACAAACGGAATGCTTTACCGTCTATTTTCTCGCTGCAAAACAGAAACAGGTTGGTTTAATAGTTTCAAAAAAGCACGGCAACGCTGTTGAAAGAAACAAGATAAAACGCAGAATAAGAGCGCTATACAGCAACAGCATGGATACGTTGCCCTGCGGCGGAAAGATGATAGTCATTCCGTCAGGCCGGATTAAATGGCGTACCGCAAGCTTCTGCCGGGTCAGCCAGGATTGGCAGAAGCTGCTGGAAAAGCTGAGCGGGTTATGTTAAAAAAATTTTTGTTGTTTTTGATAAATTTTTACAGAAAGTTTATTTCCCCTTATACCCCTGACTCTTGTATCTATACACCCACATGTTCAATGTATATGTATCAGGCCGTGGAAAAATACGGCCCCTTTAAGGGTGCATTAAAGGGAATTAAACGGATTTTGCGGTGTCACCCCTTCCATGAGGGCGGATATGACCCGCTGGATTAATTAACGAGAGGAGAGCAGATGGAAAAAAGAACCATGCTGGCTTTATTTGTGACAATGATACTCCTCGTGCTATTTCAGTATTTTTACGCCCCGAAAAAAGCGGCTGTAACCGCTGAAAATACCACGGAGACCGTTCAGGTCGAAGAAAAGGCGGAAGAAGCGCCAAAAGAGACAAAGACACGCCCTGTTAATAACAATGCCAGGGATGCTGAAAAACTTATGATCAAAAACCAGTCCTATGCAGGATTGGGTGTTGAGACTTATGAAGATGATTTTTATATTATAAAGATCGATGAACGGGGGGGCAGGATCGTTTCCTGGACCGAAAAAGAGTACGGGACCGTTCTCCTTGGAGAGGACAGCTTCACTCTGCTTTTTGACGGCGGAGACGACAGCGATCTCCCTTATGAATATTCCGTCACAGACAGCGGCTTTGAACTTGTCTATGACGACCATGAATACAAAGTTGTGAAATCATTCCTGTTTGACAGGGAAAACGGCTATCTTTCCACGTTTACCGTGGACGGCAATGTGGCTGTGAACTCCACCCTTATTACCAAGGAATATCCTGAAAAAGCGGCGCAGAGGACTTATGAGCGTCCCCTTTATTATGATGGAAAACTGAAATATGTTAAACTTAAAGATGGAGAGATAGAGGAACACAGGTCCTATAAATGGGCCGGTTTTGCCACGAAATATCATCTTGCTGTATTCCTTGCAGATCAGGAGCCCCTGGACACCGTCTTCAGCGAAAAAGGGGAACAGGGCATATTCATGACACTGGACATGAAAGACCGCACAGCTGTGGATTTCTTCTATGGCCCCAAGAGAGTATCCCTTCTTGCGAAAGTGGACAGCGCCCTCGGGGATTCCATCCAGTTCGGCGGTATTATTAAGCCTATATCACTCCTTTTCCTCGCCGTGCTCAACTACATATACGGGCTGGTGGGAAATTACGGTATTGCGATTATAATACTCACCATCCTCGTTAAGCTTATCTTCTTCCCCCTCACCCATAAGAGTTATATCTCCATGGCGAAGATGCAGAAGATACAGCCTGAGATACAGAAGATACAGAAAAAATATAAAGAAAAGCCCGAAGAGATGAACAAGAAAGTCATGGAGCTGTACAATCAGCACAAGGTAAATCCCATGGGCGGATGCCTGCCGCTGCTCCTGCAGTTCCCTGTACTCTGGGCTCTGTTCAGAGTCTTTAATAATGCCATTGAGCTTAAGGGACAGAAGTTCTTCCTCTGGATCAGCGACCTGGCCATGCCTGATACTTTGTTCCGGATGCCTTTTTCACTGCCGTGCCTTGGATATAACTTCAACGTGCTGCCTATACTCATGCTCGTGTCCATGATCTGGATGCAGAAATCCAATCCGTCGCAGGCAAGCGTTCAGGGTGCCAATAAGTTCATGATGCAGGTGTTTATGCCCCTGTTCATGCTGGTGATCTTCTACGGCATGCCGTCTGGACTGGTGCTCTACTTCCTTCTCAGCAACGTGATATCCATACTGCAGCAGAACTACACAAGAAACCATCTTAAGAACCAGGAGGCTTGAAGATGAGTCTTTTTCAGCGGCTGATAGGCAGCGATGACGAGTCAAAAATCAAGAAGACCTTAAAGACTGTGTTGAAACAGATCGGTTACGATGTAAAATATGAGTCTTTTGATGATTATAACCAGAAACGGCGTCTGAACCTTCTCTATGAGAAGGATAATGTCAATGTCCTTGTGGGCAAGAACGGCAAGAACATCATGGCATTGGAGTTCCTCACAAATATCATCATAAAAAACAGATACGGGTTTGACGCCAACCTTATGCTTGATGTGAACAATTACAGGAAAAACAAAGATATTTTTCTGAAGGACATCGCTCTGCGCGCAGGTGAAGAAGTGATGAAGACCAGGAAAAACATCATGCTGAAACCCCTCAATTCCTATGAGAGAAAGATCGTGCATACCACTTTGAAGAAAATACGCAACATCAAGACCAAGAGCCTTGGAAAAGGGGAATTAAAAAAAATACTGGTCAAGTATTCTAATGAGGAATAAGCACCACGATACTATCTGCGCTCCTGTCACCGTAAGAGGTGAATCAGCAGTTGCGCTTATAAGAGTCTCAGGGCCGGATGCCGTTCAAGCGGTATCCGGCATTTTCAGTAATGGGAAAAAATTGGAAAACGCTCCCGGGGGCACTGCCATGTACGGCAGGATAATCGGTAAAAACAGCAGAGCTGTGGATGAGGCTCTGGTAACGGTCTTCAGAAATCCCGCAAGCTTTACCGGCGAGGATGTGGTGGAGATCGCAACCCACGGCAGCCCCCTGGTGGTGGATACTGTCATGGAACTGCTCCATGGGAGAGGCGCGCGCCTTGCGGAACCGGGAGAGTTCACCCGAAGGGCATTTGTGAATGGAAAGATGACTCTTACCGAGGCGGAAGCCGTAGCTGATATCATCGAGGCGAAGAACAGCCGCGTCCTGGATTTTGCTGAAAAAAACCTCAGGGGCCGGCTGGACGAGAAGCTTGATGATTATACGGAGAAGATCACTGCCATCATGGCGGAACTTAACCTCGCCATCGATTTCGATGAGGAGGGTCTGGAAGAGACCCATTGGGACGCAGTGGTCGCAGCGCTGGAATCCATGGCTCTGGCCATGGAGCGGGATATTGACGCTTCCCGAAACATGATCCGTGAAAAGGACGGTATTTCACTCCTTATCATGGGTGAACCCAATACAGGAAAATCCACTCTCATGAATGCCCTTCTGGGCAAAGAGCGCGTCCTTGTCTCCGACACCGCGGGGACCACCCGTGATTTTGTCTCGGAGACCATGGTGATCCACGGACACAGGATACATCTGTCCGATACTGCCGGTTTAAGGCGGGAGACAGACGATCATATAGAAAAAATGGGAATAAAAAAAGCGCTGGAACTCATGGGGGAAGCGGATCTGATCGTTTATCTCTCAGACGCGCGGGAGGATACGGCAGTTATTCCTTCTGAAGTGAAAAACAGCGGAAAAAATGTTATACACTGTCTGAATAAATCCGATCTCACGGATAAAACAGATCATGGCCGCTGTCTGAGCATCTCCGCATCAAAAGGTGACGGACTTGACAGGCTCAGAGAGATGATTGCAGAAGCATCCGACAGACTTACCGACTCCGGTGAAAATAAAGTGGTCATGCTCAACAGACGCCAGGTGGAACATCTTGTCCTGGCCCGGACTGCCATGCTTAAGGCCCTTGAAGCGGCGCGGGAAACCCCCATGGAAGAGGTTGTGTCCGATCTTCTCCGGGAAAGCGTAAAAGAGCTGGAGATGATCAGCGGCAGAAAGATCGTGGATACTGTGCTGGATAAGATCTTCGGCCGATTCTGCCTGGGAAAGTGAGGGGTGATGAAAGCATTTGATGTCATCGTCGTGGGGGGCGGACACGCGGGCATAGAAGCCGCTCTGGCGGCGTCCAGGCTCGGTTCTTCCGTGCTGCTCATGACAATGAATCCCGATACCGTGGGCATGATGTCCTGCAATCCCGCCATAGGGGGGCTCGCAAAAGGGCAGATGGTGCGCGAGATCGACGCCCTTGGCGGCGAGATGGCGCTGAACATCGACGCTACGGGCATACAGTTCCGCATACTCAATACAAAAAAAGGCCCCGCAGTGCGGTCACCAAGGGCGCAGGCTGACAAGATGGCTTACGCCGCAAGGATGAGAACGGTCATTGAGCATGATGAAAATATCCTCATGGCCATGGACACCGCCACGGGACTGGATATAAAAAACGGACGTATCACAGCCGTGAAGGGACTCTATGGAGAGACATATCCATGCAGGACCGCTGTGCTTACTCCCGGCACGTTTCTGGGAGGCCGGCTTTTCATGGGAGACAACGTCTATCCCGGCGGAAGACTGGGCGAGTTTCCTTCGGACAGGCTGGGGACAGCGCTGAAAGAACTGGGCCTGCCCATGGGACGTCTCAAGACAGGGACTCCCGCCAGGGTGGACGGAAAGACCATTGATTTTTCTGTCATGGAAAAACAGGAAGGGGACGAACCTCCTGCGCCTTTTTCATTTAAGACCCGCACGCTGGATGTCCTCCAGGTGCCCTGCTATAAGACACGCACAAACAGCGATACACATGATATCATCGGCACCAACATGGAAAAATCCGCTCTCTTCTCGGGCAATATCACCGGCGTGGGTCCGCGTTACTGCCCATCCATAGAAGATAAGATCAAACGATTTCCCGAGCGTGATGAGCATCAGATATTCGTGGAACCCGAAGGGCGGTACACAGACGAGTATTATCTCAACGGCATATCCACCAGTCTCCCGCCTAAAGTGCAGGAGTCGTTTCTCCATACGATCAAGGGGCTTGAAAAAGCGGAGATCGTGCGTTACGCGTACGCGGTGGAATATGATTTTGTACAGCCCTATATACTCAGGGAGACACTGGAGACCGATCCAATAAAAGGGCTTTATCTTGCGGGTCAGATCAACGGCACTTCAGGTTACGAGGAGGCTGCGGGGCAAGGGCTTGTGGCGGGAGCCAATGCCGCATTGAGTATACAGGGAAAAGAGCCTTTCACTTTGGGCCGCGATGAGGCTTACATCGGTGTGCTCATAGACGATCTCATCACTAAAAGCACAGACGAGCCTTACCGCATGTTTACTTCCAGAGCTGAGTACCGCCTCATACTCAGGTCGGACAACGCCGATGAACGGCTTGCGGAAAAGGGTTACAGATACGGACTTGTGGATGATGAATTTTATAGTGCCGTGATGCGCAAGTATGAGAACATCAATCAAGGATGTGAATATCTGAGAGAGACCGGCTTCAGGACGGACAATACAACATATGCCATGTATAACGGAAAGAAACTCTTTGATTTTTTGAAAGTAAGCGGTATGACCATGGAAATTTTGAATAAACTGGGCAAGCTGGAAGAAAGCGGTATAGAGAAAGACTATTTCAATGAAGTGGAGATCCGCGCCAAATATGACGGTTATATCGCCAAAGCCATGGATGATATAAAAAAATTCAGCAGGATGGAAAAGATGCCTCTGCCGGAAGATTTTGATTATTCGGGTATCAGGGGGCTCACCGCGGAAGCAGCGGAAAAGCTCAACAGGTTAAAGCCCGCATCCATCGGCAAAGCGTCCCGCATATCAGGCATATCACCTGCGGATATATCGGTGCTCATCGTCTATTTCGGCAAAGGGGGCAGGCAGTGAATCCTCTCCTCGCGCCCTATGTGGAACTCCTTTCCCGTTACAGGGAAAAAGTGAACCTCACCGGAGCCAGGGACAAAAACGATATTGCCGCTATCGCGGAGGATTCCCTTATTACCCTTGATAAAGGAATAAAAGTCCTGGACCTCGGATCAGGGGGAGGCTTGCCCGGCGCTCCGCTGAAACTCCATAATCCTGAGATCAGCATCAGCTTCATGGACAAAAACAGGAAGAAGATGAATATACTGAGGCAGATGCTTTTGACCCTCGGCATAGAGTTTGATGAGATTTACACGGGAAAAGCCGAGACGTTTCATGTCGCGCTGGCGGAAAAATTTGATGCCGTGGTCTCCCGGGGTGTTGGCGATACGGATTTTGTGCTGGGCCTTGCCCGGCCTTTTTTGAAAAAAGGGGGCGTAATCTATCTCTGGAAACCCAAAGGCTACACACCCCATGAAGACCTTAAGATCATGTGCATATCCCTGGATATAAAAATTTTCGAGAAAAAAGAGTGCGATATCATCGCACTGAAATTTTAAACAAGTACTGTTAATCTTTTTTACAAAACTCATTTTTATCTTTCACCCCCTTGCATTCATACCGACAGTTGATTATAATAAGAGCCAGTGCGAGCGACCTGGCAGTGTTCCGCAAGCTGCTCGAGTCGCTGCAGCTGTCGCCCG
>CAZGIO010000084.1:0-7118 GCA_964525975.1 uncultured bacterium | reverse complement strand
CACCCTCCGTGGTCTCAATAAAAAGGCATATTGCTGATTGCAGAATAACTGATTAAATCCGTGTGAACACATAGTGTTCCCGTGGTTAGAATTCAAAGGCTGACTGCGTTATGAAAACCGGGGGCATAAGCCCCCGAAATATTATTCAGCGTATTCCTCAAGGAGGACTTCTTCCTTCTCCTCCAGGAACTGACTTGTATAGAGCCCGTAATAGATGCCTTTCAGCCTGATAAGCTCTTCATGGGTGCCGGCTTCGGCTATACGGCCTTTTTTAATGACCAGTATCTTGTCCGCGTTCTTGATCGTGGAGAGCCGGTGAGCGATGATGAAGCTTGTCCTGCCTTCGAGCACGGCTCCAATAGCTTTCTGTATCATGATCTCTGTCTCCGTGTCAACTGACGAGGTGGCCTCATCCAGTACAAAGACCGCGGGGTCAGCCAGTATGGCGCGGGCGAAGGATATGAGCTGTTTCTGCCCGGTGGAAAGCCTTCCGCCCCCTTCTCCCACTTCGGAGTCATAACCCTTTTCCATCTCCATGATAAACCCATGGGCGTTCACAAGTTTTGCCGCTTCCTCTACCTCACGGTCTGTGGCGGTAAGAGATCCGTAACGTATGTTCTCTCTCACAGTCCCGCTGAAAAGATGAGGCGTCTGGAGCACATATCCCAGGTTTGACTGAAGCCAGAGCAGCGACCGTTCCCTGTAATCAGTGCCGTCAATAAGCACTTCGCCTTTCGTGGGTTCATAGAACCTGCAGGCGAGATTGACTATTGTGCTTTTACCGGATCCTGTCTCACCCACGAGGGCCACAGACTCTCCGGCATTTACCGTGAGGTTAAAATCCTCAAGCACTTTTTCTCCATCCTTATACTGAAAGGAGACATCCCTGAACTCAACATTGCCGTGTATCCCAGGCCAGTTTTCCTCTTCGGGATGAAAAACATCGCCGTAGACACGTTCCACTTCAGGAGCGTCTTTTATGGAAGGCTCTGTCCTGATCATGCTGAGCACGCGTTCGGCGGACGCCTGAGCGTGCTGCATCTCAGCAAAGATGGATGCCAGCGCCATCACAGGCTCAAAGAACTGCAGTGTATAGGAGATGAACATGAACAGCGTGCCGTATGTTATCGCTCCCGCGATGACACCTTTTCCCCCTGCGAAAAGAGCCAGTGACGTCCCGATGCTTCCCAGTGTAAAGACAACAGGAAGATACATGGAACTGAAGATGGCCGCCTGCAGGACAGCAAGGTACATCTTATTGGTAAGCACTTTGAACTCACCCAGGTTCGCCTGTTCACGCACCAGCACCTTTGTTGTCTTAGCGCCCATGATACATTCGTTGAACGCTCCGGTGATCTTGGAGCTTGTCTTTCTGGCTTTTCTGTAAGCTCCGAGGATCTTTTTCTGGAAATAGTAGCTGCATATTCCCAATACAGGGGTCACAGACATTGCCAGAAGCGCCAGTTTCCAGTTCATGACCAGCATAAAGACAAGCATACTGCCCATGAGCATGATGCTCCATGCCACATCCACAATACCCCAGGAGATGATCTCCCCGAGCTTAGTGATATCAGATGTCATCCTTGCCATGATCCAGCCCACCGCTGTCTTATCATAGTAATCAAATGAGAGTTCCTGCAGTCTTTTAAAACCAGCTTTTCTGATATCGTATGCCAGGTTCATCTCCAGCCTGCCCGCTGTGGCGATAAAGACCCATATGGCCAACGCCTGTATGACCACCATGCCACCGTACAGGGCACCGTATACCCACATGCCTTCAGTCTTCATGGGAATGATAAACTGGTCTATCACGATCCTGTTAAACTGTGGATAGAGAGCATCGGCGCCGCCCACAAAGAGCATGGCAAGGACGAGTCTGGCCACAAGTGTCTTATATGGTTTCATATATCCGAAAATAGCCTTCCAAGTGGCCATATCCAGGTTCTTGCTGAAATCCTGTTCTTTCATCTTATTCATAATCATCACCAGCCTTTTGAGCTGTTATTTCCTCCAATATATCTTTATCTATCTCGTTCTGCAGCTGAGCAATCTTCTTATACAGCCCCTCACGGGATATAAGTTCCCCATGTGTGCCCTGCTGTATGATCCGACCGTGTTCCATGACGATGATCTTATCAGCCTGTGCAAGGGTATTGATCCTGTGCGATATGATAAAAGTCGCGCAGTTCCTGGTCCTTTTCCCAAGGGCTTGTCTTATTGCCGCGTCAGTCTCCATATCCACGGCGCTCAGCGAATCATCAAATATCAGGACGGGGTAATCCATGGTCAAGGTCCTTGCTATGGCCACGCGCTGTTTCTGTCCCCCGGACAGCGTGACGCCTTTTTCCCCCACTGTGGTATCATATCCGTGCTCAAACTCATTGATGACATGATGGATATGTGCGTCCTGCGATGCCTGGAAGATATGACTGTCATCCATATCACCTGACATGATGCCGATATTTTCCTTTATCGTCCTGGAGTACAGGAACGGCTCCTGCAGCACAAATCCCACGTTTTTCCTCAGCCATTTTCGTTCTATCATGTCGATATCATGGCCGTCAAGAAGGATCTTTCCTTCACTGGTCCTGTAAAGTCCCGCGAGAAGGTACATCAATGTTGACTTGCCGCAGCCTGTGGGGCCCAGGATCGCCACGGTCTCCCCGGCTTTCACGTCCAGGTCTATATTATGCAGCACCGGCACGTTGTTTCCGTAACTGAACGATACATCCCTGAATACTATATCCCCGCTTATAACAGGCTTTTTTGCACCAGGCAGTTCTTGTTCAACGGGCTCATCCAGTATATCCATAATACGCTTGATGGAGACCGATGTCTTACCCAGGTCTGTGAGTATGCGCCCCATCTGCCTTACAGGCCAAAGCAGCCTGCCTTCATAAAGGACAAAGACGATGAGTGTGCCCATGGTTATAATACCGTTGATGGCGGCTATGCCGCCTATAAACAGCACAGCTGCGATCTGAAGCAGACACAGAACGTCTGAAAAAGCCCAGTAAAATGCCAGAAGCCTCAGAAGACGGTATGTGAGGTCACGGTACTCGGCGTTCCGCTTATCAAATTTTTCCGATTCATGCCTCTGCCGTCCAAATGCCCGGACCACGCGGACTCCCGCAAGGTTTTCCTGCAGTTTTGCAGACAATTTGCCTTCCGCCTCATCTGAGACCTTGAAGGCTTTCTGGACCTTCGTGAAAAACAGATATGAAAAGGCGAATATCACAGGCACCACGACCATTGAATATATGGTCATCATGACATCAAGGCTCAACATAAAATAGAGCGTGATGGATACCATGAAAAGCGCCCGTCCGATCTCCACGAACTGTACCGCAAGGAACTTGCGCACAGTCTCCACATCGGATGTGGCCCGCTGTATAAGGTCTCCGGTCTCAGCATCCACATGATAGTCATAGGGAAGTTCCTGGAGATGCCAGTATATTTTTTCTCTGAGCCTGTTAGCAAAGGACTCAGAGGCCATGGCAGACCATTTGCCCTTAAGGAAAAGAAAGAGTCCGTTAAGGAGTGCGAATAATATGTACACCCCTCCCATGATAAGCAGGGCGTCGACTTTGCTCCCCAAATGGGCAATATCTGTGAGCCTGTCCATAAATCCCGGCAGTTCGGGCTGCTCACCGCCCAGGACACCATCCACAGCGGCTTTTATTATCAGGGGCAGTATCAGGCTGAAAAACGTGGCCAGTCCCACTGCCGCCACTGCTCCTGCGTAAAGCAGTCTGCTCCCTTTCATGAATCTGTAGATCTGTTTAATAAAATTATCCATAATTAACTCCGTTGTTTGGTAAAATTTAAAATAATAGGGCTCCGCCTGCGGCGCAACAAAACTATTTGGAAATAAAAATACGATTCATGGCTCTCCTTTGTCCGTCCCTGAATTCGCAGAGAGTGTAAAAGCAATATGTAAGCGACACGCATCTATGCAAAAAAGTTTCACCTTTTTTTGAGATTCACCCATAATCCCGCAAAAATCAGCACGATTCCTGCAAAAAAGCGCATGGTAAACTCCTCTCCAAGGAAGAAACTGCCCAACAGAGTCAACGGCAGAGATGAGTAAGCAAGTATACTGCCCCGTGTGGGGTGTATGTATTTAAACCCGTATGTCATGGTAAGCTGACTTACAAGGGAAAGCGCTCCCACTGCAATAAGCACCATGATCTCCGTGCCAGGCACATATCCCGCTGTCATGCCATGGGGCGATGTGAATATCAGCCCGAAGAGCGCTGCGCTCATATAGACCAGCGCAGTGCCGTTTTTTTCCCTGCTTTTCTGCACATAGTGTATGGCAACTCCCGCGAGCACCCCCGAGAGCAGTCCCACTATATCTCCTTCAAAGCCGTAACTGCTGCCGTCATAAAACACCACGGCGACCCCCGCCGCGCAGAGAAACAGACTGATAATATGCTTTATCTCTATTTTCCGTTTAAAGAAAAGCGCTCCTGTGACAGCCACAAACACAGGGTAAGTATTAAAGAGCAGCGTAGCTCTGCCGCTGGATGTCATCCTTATGGCAGTGAAATAGAGCACCATGGACCCGGCACCGAAAAGCCCCCTCAGCACCCATGTACCTGCTCCGCGGACCCGGAACGTGGACCGTGAAAAGTAGATCAGCGCCGAACAGAGTATGATCTCCACCACAAACCTGACAAAAGCTATCTCAGGTCCTGAAAAATCTCCCGCAGCGGATTTGACGCTTATGGCCGTAAGACTGAAAAACAGCGCAGACACACTCAGAGCGGCTTCGCCCCGGTATTTTTTTAGAAATGACATGTTATTCTCCGGTTTCCGCTCCCAAAGCGCTTTTCAGCCCCATGACCGCCACAGCAGCCATGTCGTCCAGGCTCATGGATGGCCTGCTGGCAAACGCAGCTGCCTGCGCTGTGGAATACGGGAGATGCAGAAATCCCCCTAAGGCGCCGGGTTTACTCCCATGGATCCACTCCATGAGACAATAGAAGACATGATTGCAGATAAAACGCCCGGCATCCCAGGAAATATAAGCGGGCATGTTTTCCTTATGAATATTATCAACCATCTTTTTCAAAGGAAGGTTTGAAAAATAAGCAGCCGGGCCGTCAGGCCTTATTACCGCGCCGCTTCTTTTTAATCCGTCATTGTCAGGGATATCGGCTTCATCATAGTTCACAGCGATCTTCTCAAATGAAGGAGCGGCTCTCCCTCCAGCCTGCCCCATACAGAGCACCATGTCGGGATCTTCTTCCCGAAGCAGCGTCAGCAGTTCCTTTTCAGCGGAAACATACGAGACAGGGAGCACTTTTTTCACGACCTTCACCCCGTCTGTCACCACACCGATCCTGTCCAAAACCTGCTGAGAAGGATTGACTTTCTCCCCTCCGAAAGGTTCGAAAGCCGTGACTGCGATCTTCATCTCTCCACCCCCATACCCAGATCCAGGGCAAAATCATAAAAGCTTTTAACCACGGCCCCGGGCTCGGCGCCTTCGGGGTCTTTCCCCGACGGATTGATCCATACAGTATCGATCCCGGAATTATTGCCTCCCAGGATATCGGATCTGAGCCCGTCCCCTATAATCAGCACCTGCGACCTTTTTTCCACTCCCATGCTGCGGAGGACAAAATCGAAATATTCTTTTCGCGGCTTCGCGTATCCCACCACTTCAGATATAAAGATATTACGGGCATAAGCCGGTATGAACGAATTACTGATCCTGGGCACCTGGACCTCTTTTAATCCGTTTGTAATGATGGCTAAATTATGATCTTCCGCGCAGTATTTAAGAGCTTTTTCAGCGCCGGGCAGAGAAAAAGATGCCTGTGAAAGCGACTTGACGTAGACTTCTGACCATTTTTGCGGATCCCCTTTTATGCCGGCAGTTTCAAGGAACCGGACTGCCCGCTGATATTTCAGCGTGGGGCCGTCGACTTTATGCTCCTCAAATTCACGCCACAGTTGTTCGTTTACTTCATTGAATATACCGGCGTTCTCAAGCCCGGGGCTGTCCCCGGTGAGTTCCATAAATGTCCTGTCCAGGGCATACTCTTCAGCACGCTGAAAATCCAGAAGAGTCCCGTCCACATCTATAAAAAGATATTTATATTGATTCATTTTTTCATCAGTTCCTTAAAAGCCTTCAGTATATCCTTCAAGACATACGGTTTCTGCAGGAAACCGTAACCCTTGTTTTCTATAAGTGTCTTCTGTGATTTCTCATCCGCGTAACCGCTGCAGAAAATAACACCCACACTTTCATCTATTGACTTGATCTCCTCACATAGCCGGTATCCATTCATACCGGGGAGCACGACATCGCTGAAAACGATATCAAACTGTTTTTCACTTTCTTTGAATTTTTCCAGCGCTTCCTCGGCGCTTTCAGCATCCACCACTTCCATGCCATTTTCAAGAAGGGCTCTCCGTGTCATGGTGCGCACATCCTCCTCATCCTCCACATAAAGCACCCTCACGCCTTCCAGGCTCACCTGGTTCTCCTCATCATCGCCGGCGGTCTCGTTGACGGCGCCTTTTTTAGCCGGCAAAAAGATCTTGAGATCCGTCCCTTCACCTTTCTCACTCTTCACTTCCATCCATCCGTCATGCTGACATATAATACCGTATGAGACAGAAAGCCCCATCCCGCTTCCCTCTCCTCCGTTTTTAGTGGAGAAAAAAGGCTCATATATGCGCATTATATCATCGGGAGATATCCCGGTGCCGTTATCGCTGAATTCCACACAGATATAATTGCCGGGTCTGGCTTCAGGCACCTGTTCGCAATGCTCGGCATCCACCACTTCAGTGTCTATGCTGATATCCAGTATGCCCTGTTCTCCCACGGCCTCTCTGGAGTTGATCACAATGTTAAAAAAAGCATCCTCCAGCTGTTCCGGATCGCCAAAGACAAGAGACGGCTCTTCACCCAGCTCCATGGTGATCTTCAGGTTCTCTCCGCCTAATTCGGCAAACATATCCCTGTTTTTGTCCAGGAGTTCTTTCAGATCCATCATCTCTTTCTTCATGACCCTTTTCCTGCTGTAAGCGAGGAGCTGCCGCGTAAGCGCCGTAGCCCTGGAACAGACTTTGGAGATGATATCCACATTCTTGTT
>CAZGIO010000083.1:0-7185 GCA_964525975.1 uncultured bacterium | reverse complement strand
CAGCTGAAGCAGACAATGCACGGGTGCATATCATGGAAAAACATGATATTCCCTTCAGTCTCATAGAAGAAAATATCAGGAAGCATGGGATGGAAGTAAAGGTCACAGTGGAACAATCTGATTTTTTTTCGTTTCAGGATTTTAATAAGTATCATATGATCATCTCAAACCCCCCGTATATAGCTCCTTCTGATCCCCATGTGAGTGAAGAAGTAAAAGGCAATGTTCCCCATACGGCCCTATATGGAGGGGATGACGGATTGGATTTTTATAAACGGTTTAATGAAATAAAAGGAACTCTGGATAAAGGCGTTTTGTTTTTACTTGAAATAGGATATAATCAGGCAGAACATGTTAAAAATATATTTCATGCCCATGAAGTCACGTTATTCAAAGATTTGGAAGGTCATTTCAGGGCAGTAAAGATCGTGTGAACGGAGGTCATCATGGAGAAAAATTTTACACCCAGAGAGACAATAAAATATCTGGATCAATATATCATCGGCCAGGACGAAGCTAAAAAATCTGTCTCATTGGCACTCAGAAACAGATGGAGAAGGAAACAGCTCCCCGAAGAACTCCAGGGGGAAGTGATGCCTAAAAATATACTGATGATAGGCCCTACCGGTGTGGGAAAGACAGAGATCGCCAGGCGTCTTTCAAGTATGGCTGACGCTCCTTTTATTAAAGTGGAAGCATCCAAGTTCACAGAAGTGGGATATGTGGGCAGAGATGTGGAGTCCATGATCAGAGACCTTGTGAGAGCGGCTGTCAACGATATTAAGGAAGTAAAACGGAAAGAAGTCCAGGACCGGGCGGAGACTGTGGCGGAAGAAAAGGTCCTGGACCTCCTCGTGCCCCGGAAACCGCTGAAATCAGAACAGGCAGTGGAGACAGTGGAGACTCAGGAAGAGGGTGAGGAAGTCAGGTTTAAGACCACGCGGGAAAAGTTCCGTGATATGTTCCGGTCGGGCAAGCTTGATGACAGGGAAGTCGAATATAATGTCCAGAAAAGCGCCATGCCCCAGGTAGGGGTGCTTTCCAATATAAGCATGGAAGAGATGGGTATGGATCTGCAGGAGATGCTTGGAAGTTTTATGCCTAAAAAGAACAAGCGTTCTAAGATGAAAGTAAGGGATGCATATGAACGTATCCTTGATGAAGAGATTGAAAAACTCATCGATACAGATGCCATCGCCGTGGAGGCTAAAAGAAAAGTTGAGGACAGCGGCATCATATTTATTGATGAGATCGATAAGATCGCCGGACGCCAGTCCCAGGGAAGCGGCCCCGATGTGTCACGTGAAGGTGTGCAGAGAGACCTTCTCCCCATCGTGGAAGGGTCAACGGTCTTTACTAAATTCGGTTTTGTAAAGACTGACCATATACTGTTTATTGCCGCGGGAGCTTTTAACGTGGCAAAACCCAATGACCTTATTCCTGAACTGCAGGGACGTTTTCCCATCAGGGTGGAACTTAAATCCCTTTCAACCGGGGATTTCAAGAAGATACTCGTGGAACCTAAAAACTCCCTGATCCGTCAGTATACTGAACTCCTTAAGACAGAAGATGTGACCATTGATTTTGATACTGAAGCCATATCACGGATCGCTGAATATGCGTACAGGCTTAACACGGAAGTGGAAGATATAGGCGCCAGGAGACTCTATACTGTGATGGAGCATCTGCTCAGCGAGTTGTCGTTTGAAGCGCCCTCAATGGGCGGAACTTCTGTGAATATCACCGCCGGATACGTGGAAGAAAGATTATTGTCCCTTATCGACGACAGTGATCTCAATTCGTTTATATTGTAGGAGAAGATGTGAGGAAAAAGACAGCGTCAGTACTGGTTATCCTGATGATCATCTATGCCGCAGCCTGCTCCCAGGAGGTCAGGGTGCTGTTGTATAAAGGACGCGGGACCATGGAATTTACAGGCGATTATTACAGGTCGGACCGGTTCAGAGTCAGGTTAAACAAGATCGATATGTATGACGGCCGTATTTTCATCAACGGAAGAGATACGGATGCCAATGTCATCAGGCTTGCTCCCGAAGACGGCACAATACGTTTTCAGGGCCGGGAATACCGCGGGGACCTCCTGATACTTACAGACTATTTTAATCTTATTGTGATCAATGCAGTTGAGATGGAAGCATACCTGAAAGGAGTGCTGCCAAAGGAAATATCCCCGGGCTGGCCTGATGAGGCTATCAAAGCCCAGGCCGTGGCCGCACGCACATTCGCCTATCGCATGATACATGATAACGGTGAGCATGTATACCACCTGGACGCGACACATATGTCACAGGTATACGGCGGCAAGACCGGTGAGTCACAGTCCACAAACAAAGCGGTTGAGAGTACAAAGAATCTCATACTGACATACAGGGGGAGGCCCATAAAAGCGTTTTATCACTCATCTTCTGGAGGTGTGACTTCCAGGCCTTCTGAAGTGTGGAAGACAGATGACAAAGATTACCCTTATCTGAAAAGTTTTGAGGATCCTTTTTCAAACCATTCTCCCAACATGAGCTGGGAATATGAGATCCCGCTCCATGAACTTACCAGACGTTTCCATATCGCCGGACTCAGGACCATCAGAGTCGTCCATTCAGGATCAGGACGAGCCATATCGGTGGAGTTTGTCACAGAGACCGGCCGCGTGGAAGTCAGCGGAAACGATTTTCGGCTTAAGCTTGGAGCGGCAAAAGTGAAAAGCACTCTGTTCAGCGCTGCGATCAAAAACGGCATGCTCTGCCTGAAAGGCAAAGGATGGGGACATGGTGTGGGCATGTCGCAATGGGGCGCTTACAAGATGGCGTTAAAAGGTTACGGGTACAAAGACATACTCGCATTTTATTACAGAGATGTGGATCTAAGGAAAGTCCGGGGTTGAGATTTGAAAGTCGATGATTTTGATTTTTATCTGCCGAAAAGGCTCATTGCCCAGAACCATGCTGAAAAGCGGGACATGTCCAGGCTCCTTGTCTATCACAGGCTTTCGAAAAAAGTGGAACACCGCCGTTTCTCAGATATTATGGAGTATTTCAACGCAGGGGATTCCATCGTCTTGAACGATACAAAAGTTATTCCCGCGAGGATATACGGGAAAAAAAGGACCGGTGCGGACATTGAACTGCTCTTTGTCCATGAAAAAAGTCCCCGCTCGTGGGAGGCCATGGCCCGCCCTGCCAAAAGACTCAGGGAAGGGACCGAGGTCATCGTGGGTGATACCGTCCTTGTGATCGCAGGCAGGCTTGACTGGGGAGGTGTTGAAGTGCGGTTCCCGGAAGTAACAGATGTAAGCCGCTTTCTTGAAAAATGGTGCAATATGCCTGTACCTCCGTATATATTCAATGACGACCAGGAGTATTTAAGAAAACGGTACCAGACTGTCTACGCGCGGAACGAAGGTTCCGTGGCGGCGCCAACAGCGGGGCTGCATTTTACAGAGGATATTCTTGCGGGACTCTCAGACAAGGGGGTACTTGTGGATTATCTTACTCTTCATGTGGGTATGGGGACCTTTCTCCCTGTGAAGACGGATTCCGTCGAAGAACACAGGATGCACAGTGAGTTTTACGAGCTTTCCGACGATGTTGCTGAACGGATCAATAATAGAAAAGGGCGTCTCTTCGCATGCGGGACCACGGTAACCAGGACCCTGGAACATATTGCCACTGAGAAGGGGAAGTTGACCGGCGACCGGGGGTGGAGCGATATTTTCATCTATCCCGGATATGAGTATAAAGTCGTGGATAATCTCATTACTAATTTTCACCTGCCTAAATCCACGCTTATTATGCTTGTAGCCGCGTTGACAGGGAAAGATGAGATACTTAAAGTATATAAGGAAGCTGTGGAAAATGAATACCGGTTCTTCTCATTTGGAGATTCCATGCTGATCCTGGGAGACTGATATGCTGTCGAAAAAAGAGATTTCCGGGTTAAAGGATCTGCATAAACGAAAAAAGAGGATGGAGACAGGGTATACACTTGTTGAAGGTATCAATGCCGTGGAACGTGCCATTGAAGCCGGAATGAAAATTGAAAGATTGTTTGTCTCTGAAAAATTTCTGGATTTCGGGAAGAAGCGGGATATGGAGCCGGTACTCTGCAGCGGTATGGAGATGGATATGATCTCTTCCACAAGGACCAGTTACGGCATCACCGCTCTATGCGGCATCCCCTGTATGGAAGAAAAGCCCCTTGAGGGAGATTCACTCTATTTTGACAGGATACAGGATCCCGGCAACGCGGGGACGCTGATAAGGTCTGCTGTCGCCTTTGGTTTTACAAATATTGTTTTTTCCGTTGATTCCGTGGATCCCTGGTCACCTAAGGTCATAAGAAGTTCTGCGGGATATATTTTTAATGTAAACATTATGTCCGGATTTAGGCATATTAAGACTCTTAAGGAGCGCGGAGCGCTGATCCTGGCCGCTGAATCCGGAGGAAAGCCACTGGATGAGATCAGGTGCACCGGCGAAGTTGCGCTGCTCATGGGTAACGAGGGTCTGGGTCTGTCAGATGATATCAGGGAATATGCCGGCGCCGCCTGCGCCATAAAGATGGAACCGGGTGTGGAATCTCTTAACGTGGCAGTGGCAGGATCCATCATCATGCAGCATATTCATGGGGAGAAGAGCAGATGAAAAAAGCGGTCTTTCTGGACAGAGATAATACGATCAATGAGGATCCGGGATATCTCCATGACCCAGGTGACGTAGTATTGAAAAAAGGCGCAGGCGAAGCAATACGCATGCTGAAGGATGCCGGTTTTCTCATTATTGTGGTAAGCAACCAGTCCGGCGTGGGAAGAGGTTATTTCGGCACCGATGCAGTGGAAGCTGTAAACCGCCGTGTCGCGGAGCTCCTGTCTGCCTATGGAGCTGAACCCCATGCGTTTTATTATTGTCCCCATACACCCGAAGAGGATTGTGTCTGCCGCAAACCAGAGATAGGGCTGTTTCTTGAAGCGGGACGTGATTTCGAGATAGATACTCAGGGGTCATATATGGTGGGCGACAAGATGAGCGATGTGGAGTTTGGCAAAAAAGCAGGCATAAGATCCATATTGCTGTCAGAAAAGAGTGACTGCGGCGGCGCAGATTACTGCGCAAAAGACCTTGCTGACGCCGCGGGCATCATCCTGTCCCGCAGATAGTTGACCGGTTGAGTTATTTTCCATCGGGATTTGGCAAATCATTTTTAGAGAGTTCTTGTCAGGATCATATATCTGAATGGCGCTTGTTCCTGAAGGGTTGAATATTCCACTCCACGATTTATTAGAAAGAGCTATACAGGTATAGGAATAAGTTCCTGGAGACAAAAGTATGATCATACGATTTTTAATAAAATTTACGGAAAAACATCTTCTGCGATAAGGCACGGGAATTCCATTGTCAAAAACGGAGAAACTGATTACACCTGCCTTTGAATTAACCTTTGAGGATGAATGGCAGCTTTCAGAGCATACGAACAGCTATTGGCCAGCCGGGGATCAGCGGACCCGTTTTTTTCCGAAAATAAGTCTTTGAATATTTTCTGGGAGCCTGACAAGCAGCCAGGCTTTCAAATATGCAAAAAACAGATATCTGCACGTCCTGAACGTGAGAAGTCTTCTGGCTTTTTCACCTTCCCCGTTGGCAACGAGCCGCGTGACGATGTTTATGGTCTGTGTGGCCAGATACTTTCGTATGTGGCCTCTTTTTTCCCGGGGTATTGAATCATAGTTTTTTTCCAGATACCTCATATGATGGAAAATATCCTTTGGATAACGGGAATCACATATCCTGTTGTTTGCTCCGGCGTTGTAATAATTAAGGACCCCTGTATAGTAATAAATATCATATTTCAGGGACACTTTTATCCACATGTCTATATCCTGACCGGGGATCTCGTCTGAAAAATTGCCCGTTTCTCCGAACACATCTCTTTTGATGCACACTGAAGATGTCTGGATTATGGAATGTCTTTTCGCATAGTATTTTAACAGGTCCGGGATGATGATCATCCTGGCGGGGCCTGGAACAGTCTTCTTTGTTATGCGCGTGGCGCTCTGTCTGTAATAAGCGGACGCGATGAACTTCGCTTCGGGATTATCTCTGATAATGCCCTCTATAACGGCAAGATACTCAGGGGCCCACCTGTCATCTGCGTCGAGGAAAGCTACAAACTCCCCCTGCGCCTCTTCCAGAGCCCTGTTTCTCGCCGATGAGACCCCTTCGTTCTCCTTCTGTATGATGCGTATCCGGGGATCGCGGTAAGCTGATACTATATCATGGCTGCGGTCTGTGGATCCGTCATCCACAATGATGACCTCATAGTCTTCGAAAGTCTGTGTGAGGACTGAATCCATGGTCCCGGCGATCTCTTTTTCCTTGTTATAGAGCGGGATTACGATTGAAAACAGGGGCATATATCTCCTTATGTTTTTTAATGGTACAATACAAAATCAGTATAATAGTTTTTCCATGGGTTTCCACCGAAATCTTAAAACCGGGAAAAGAGGATAAACTCTTTTTATCCTTTCCCTCTGTTATTAGTCCTGATATCCTCTATGGGAGTGATCTCCCGTAAAAAAAATAACAGCAGATTGCTCTTTTCAGCCCTTGACTGGATAAACCGCAGTGATATATTTCAATCGGAAGGAGGAGGAGTTATGATAAAAGTAGGAGATTATATTTCAAAGGACCGTATCTTCATATTTGAAGATGAAGACAAAAATACCATACTTGATACATTGAGCAGATCCGTCGCGCAGAGTGACAGTATCAATGACGGCAAAAAGTTCCATGATGACATCATGGAAAGAGAAAGCATAATGAGCACAGGCCTGGGATTGGGCATTGCCATACCCCATGCAAAAAGCCGTTATGCCGATGATATCGTCATTGCCATCGGCGTCTCAAAACAGGGGGTGGAATGGGGTGCCCTTGACGGGAAACCTGTTCATTATATAGTGATGATCGCTGCCAATACAGAACAGCATAATCTTTATTTGAAGATCCTTGCAAAAGTGGCTCTCGTGTTGAAGAGTGAAAAGAAACGAAATGTCCTCAAGGAAGCCGGGAAATCAAATGATATATTCGAGGTGTTTAAAGGCGTATGAATGATCTGCTTTTACTGGGTATTGTGCTCGCAGTGGCTCTTCTGGCGGAAAAGACAGCAAAATTCTGC
>CAZGIO010000082.1:0-7195 GCA_964525975.1 uncultured bacterium | reverse complement strand
ACGGCCAGCACAATAATCAAGATCTTTTTCATAAACACTCCTTCATTTTATCATGACTTTCAAATATAATATAATTATCTCCTCTTTCAACGTGGAGCTTTATTCAGATAATATACGTGCTATATTATAAATACGGAGGTATCGGCATGTCCCTGCCATGGATAATCATATGCGTAACACTGCTCGCTGTATCAGCCTGCATATACTCATCAAGACTGCATATACAACCCATGAAATCACATGGAGACCCCAATAAACTGAAAAAACGTCCTCATGAGTCAATGCCTCCGCTCATACGGAAATATCTTGATAAATGCGGCATATCACGTGACCGTGTCCCGGATCGTGTGTATCTGAGACAACGCGGCACCTTTTACATGAGCCCTGAGGATAAAGGCCATGCAATGAATGCAGTGCAGTACTTTTATCCCCTCTCACACGACTTCGTGTGGCTCGGAAAGATCTTTATCGCCGGAATCATACCGGTACTGGCCCGGGATTCCTTTCTGAAGAAAAAAGGACGCCTCACGGTCCGGATAATGGGCTGTATCAAAGCAGCTGATTACAAAGGGCCTGAGATGGATCAGGGAGAACTGATCAGATACCTGTCGGAAATGATCTGGTTTCCCCACGGTTTTCTGGATCCGGATATTGTCTGCGACGAAATAGACCACAGCACAATACGTGTCTCGCTGAAACAAGAGTACGACATATCCGTTGATCTCCATTTCAACGAACTGGGGCTCATAGATACGATCTCCGCTTTGCGTTTTAAAGAAAAAGACCTCTCACCGTGGGAAGCAGTAATACGGGAATACAGTGAATTCAACGGCATAAAAATCCCGTCAAGATGTGATGTAAAATGGAAACTGAGTCCAGGGGATTTCACATACTATGAGATGGAAATAACAGATATCAAATATCAATAAACTCAACTGGACTTATGTATAGAAGACAGTGAGCAGTACCCCGCTATTGCCTCTTTACTTCATCTTGTGATCAGACCCCGGTCAGAATCAAACTCATAGCCGTCACTCAGGTCCAGCGACCAGTCCCTCGCTGTGATATGATGCCCCTGGATATCGAGACCTTTCTTAGAAAGCGAGAGGCTTTTATTATTTTTATCCAGGAGGACGCCCTCATTCACCTGAAGCAGACCCCATACATCTGAGATCCTTGCTTTTTTCAGGACAATCCCTTCCTCTCCAA
Organism: uncultured bacterium; assembly: GCA_964525975.1. GTDB lineage: Bacteria > Macinerneyibacteriota > Macinerneyibacteria > Macinerneyibacteriales > DSCS01 > CAZJQC01. The sequence continues at coordinate 5,986 of CAZGIO010000082.1, read as the reverse complement.
GGTGAAACATATCTGCGGGCTCAAAGCTCATCTGCAGCTCTTTCAGAGGCAATTTAACTATATCTTTCCCTGTGAGTTTTTCCCAGTAATACTTGTCTCTCTTTTTCAGCTGACGTTCAAACTCAGCTTCCCTACGGGCTAGTTCATCCCCGCCATATGAAGTAATCCGTTTTTCAGCTTCCACACCCATATTTAATTCAGTGGGAAAATCATAATATTCTTGAAAATAAACAGTGATATCATCACCAGCCCGGATCCTGGTCCGCCACTTTATACCAAGCTCATCGGCAAGGAGTCCATAGGCCGGTACGGAGAAAAAAGGAAATGTCCAGATATTCACAGCTTCCCGTAAAACTCTCTCGATCTCCTCCCCAAGCAGCACTTTCATCTTGTCGTGCCTTAAACCTGAAAGCTTAAGTCCAGTGTACTGGGCGAGTCCTTCGGTAGTCTCAAATGCAGGCTCAGCTTCTCCCGCTTTATTAAAAAGAGAAAAACGTTTCCTTCGAAAGATCAAAGCATCCTCTATGGCATCTCCCAACTCATTTTCATCGACAGTAAGGGCATATGCCAGCGCCTTCCATTCCATCTTGAGCCAGAACCTGCCGTCATAAGCGCTCAGATGACTATTTTCATTGGGTGCCATTACAAGACCTATATCCTGCTGTATACCATGCCACATCTCATGGGTTATCAGCCTGCGAATCGAAATCTCATCACCATGCAGATAAGGCTCGAGAAGCATTGTCCATATCTCCCCATGCCATTCTATCGCCGTGTTTCCAACAGCCATATTTTCTTCAAGATATCCCCTGAAACATGCCCCTTCTTTTTCAAGAGTCTTACTGCCATTCTGACAATTTGCAATGATAGACCTGTCTGATGGATCCACTATGAGCATGCGTCTGTAAAGAGGAACACCCCATAATCTCCCCTCATCCTCATCAGAAATCTTCTCAGCCATTTTAAAAATTCTGCATGCCCATTTGATGTCCATATTATTCAGAGACCGATTCCTTCTGGATCGTCTTATGAATATCGTTTAAACCCATGAGAGCCGCAGACCCGTACCATTCCTTAAGCTCCATGACAAGACTGCCTGCCTGTATGGCGGGATCGGTCTCAGTGAGTGCTTTCGCTTCTTCAATGGTATCAACATTGAAGATATATATGCCGCGCAGTTTTCCTGAACCGAAAAACGGCCCTGCAAGGACAAGCTTTCCCTCATCAGCCAATCGGTCGATGTTCTTCAGATGTTCGTTCTGAAGAGCCGCGCTTTCCTCCGGTGTCAGATCCCTGTTGGGGCCTTTCCGCAAAAACGCCATGACATATTTTTTCATGCCGTAATCATCCGCTCCATATTGATCAGCCAGCTGCTGATCATAAAATATATTGGTTTTCTCCATGTCAATCCTCTCGATCTTCACTTGAGTGATTATTACCACTACTGCGGCAATCGTCATTATAAGGTAAATAACTTTTTTCATCTCCATATCCTTCCCTGTAATTGTCTATGTTACCGGACTAAATATAGAACATAAAAGAGAAACATGCAATGAGTTCAATTAATGAGCGACGGAAAAGCTGTGGATGGATGTTCCATTTCCGCATACAGTTTAAAACGTTCAAGGTTCCTTATGGTCATCTTCCGGAACATGCCTTTGATAAAATAACATATATAACCCATGATACCCGTGAACTTGTATTGCTGATTTGATGTGCAGAGAGTATTGCCGTTCATCAACCGCCGGAAAGATACCCGGGATATGTTTTCAACGCCTTTGCATTCATAAACTGCCGTATAATTCTCGGGAAGGTTCCTTACAATGATCTTTTCCCGCCATTCAATGAGACGCCTGCCGCTCCACAATCTAAGAGAAGTCACGGAGCCGGGCCGCCCCGGCGTCCCCTGCAGGATGGCAGCGCTTTCACAACCTTCCATCCAGCCGTAAAGGTCTTCAGTGGAACTAAACATCCTGACAATATCTTCAAGAGGACGATTGATCTCAATCTTAACGGAATACGTCATCAACAAACCTCCCTTTCAGGTATTTGAAAAAAGTCATTTTTCCAAGGATTCGGTTCGCGCTTCAGTATAATAAAAAATTTACTTCAAAGTCTGATCAGTCACTCAACAGGGTATCCGACAGATATGCAACAACATCATCAGCTGTCTGCAGTTTTTTGTAATTATACCTGCTGTTGATATCCTTATTGAAATAGTCGTACTGTACAAAACGGTTCTTTTCCTGGAAATAAACATCTATCATCTTTATCTTGTTGTCGTTTCCCTCGTCATCCAACACGCTGTATTCACTGATAACAACAACATCCAGCAGATTATCATTGTTCAGGTTCCTGAATGCCACACTGCGGATCTTGATAAAATCCCACTTCCTGTTACCATATGGCTCTGGAAAAGTATAGACGATCTCACCATCGTCCAGAAGGAAATAGGAGGACTTGGAACCATCTTCACCAAACCACTGATAGACTGCAAACTCAACATCCTTCAGCTCCTGAAACGATTCCAGCTCATATACTTCACTGTTTTTGTCCACCATGTCAGTAGAGACCGCCAATAGACGCTGTTCCACCATGTCCCCATTTGATGTTACAACGGGTTTATCCGCCTTGGCTGTACAATCAGCGACTGCTGTGGTTATGCCGACACTTATCACCAACACACACAGAATAATCACGAAAGTTTTAATTCTTTTCGACATACGCCACCTCCTGCCTCATACTATATTTTACCATTTGCTGAATTAATTTTCAACTGTAAATTTTCTTGAATAACTAAGATAGGTGACTTTAAATGCGTATGGTTAAGTCTTTATTAACATAAAGACTTATAGTTAGACGCCTTTCTTGTAATCATCTCTTAAATTTGAACCGGTCTTATACTCAAATATTATGCAAAATATGTGATAAAAGGGAGAGCTGATAAACTCTCCCCTGGTTAAGATATTAAATCTTGACTTTACTGATATTAAAACTGAATTGATGGACATTGTCGCCAAGAGGCGCTTTGATATTCAGCACTTCATTTTCTATATCCATGCCTTTGGTATCAACGACGACAATCCCTGTGACCACTGTACCGGGCCTTAGTGTATGCTTTCTGAGAAGCATATCCGATATATCCCTGATATTATTAATGTCATTGAGATATTTATTGTTCACCTTGCTGCAGTAAGTGACAAACATCAGTTTTGAAGCCACGGGATCCGTCTCTTTTACTGTGTTCTGATGATACGATGTGTTGCCTGAGCTGTCTGTTATCCAGCCATAAGTAGTCGTCTCACTTGTTGAGTCCTCTATGGCATCTACACCAGACAAGACAATACCCCAAAATCTTGCGTTCCTGGCTCTTTTCTGCAAGTACTCTACGTAACCATCGGCTGTAAAAGCGTTCACTTCACGTTTACGAGACGTCTCAGGGCTGATAAAATAATATTCGATCTCATCAGGCTTAAGAGTGATCTTCTCATCAGACTCATTGATCGCATTGAATATCACAGTCATCTTGTTCTGCCTGATATCCATCTTAACAGTCACATCAACTTCTGTTCCGTCAATTACAGAACATAAGTACTCTTTACCATTGTAATAATCTATATCAAGGTTATCTTCCCTGACAGCTTCAACATTGTAAGTCTTCACAGCGCAGCTGCAGATCATCACAGCAGCAAAAAACAACAACAACTTTTTCATAAAACCTCCGTTCCTTAATTCTCCATAATATATTTCAGAACAGAAATAATATCAACCCGTCGTTTGTTTTTTATCACATTTAAAAATGTAATGCTCTTCCTAATATCCCAGAGATTTTATGAACTCATCCCGGATAGCCCATACCTTCCCGCCATAACGTCCGTACCAGATAAAATGACCTGCGCCTTCAATTGAGTGAAACTCTACTTCATTTCCCGCTTTTTTCATCTTCTCGGCAAACTTCACACTATCCTCATACGGCACATTGCGGTCCTCGGTGGCATGTATCACCAGCATGGGAGGCAACTTATCCCTTACATGGTATAACGGTGAGATAGTCATCACAAGATCGTCATCCAGCCCGCGCTCATGCAGTCCCCTGCGTATCCAGGTACCCTCATCTGTAAGATCAAACACACCTGATGTCACCATCACAGCATTGGGGACAGCACTCACAGACGTATCCTCACCGATCTCATTCCAGGTATCATCCATGGCAGTCATCATTGCAAGATGCCCTCCGGCGCTATTGCCGGCAACCACTATTTTATCAGGATCTATATTAAACGCCTCTGCGTTTCTTCTTATCCACCTCACGGCTGACTTGGCATCCATCACAGATTCAATGGGTAACGAGCCGTGCCTGTCAGCTATCCTGTATTCCACAGCAGCTGCCACCCATCCCTGCTTCGCATAATAATCACACGCGCCAAAATCCCAGTCGGGTTTACCCTCTGACCAGCTGCCGCCATGGAAATAGATGATCACAGGCCGCTTGTCTCCTTCAGGCATGTCATCAGGCAGAAACATATGAATATCCAGTTCATATGGCCCCGCATACTTATATGGTTCCATATGATGTTCTTCACGCTCTTCAATCTCACTTTCATAGAGATTTGCAACCCTCTCTCTGTATTTTTCTATGGTGCTTGTTTCCATATACACATCTATGATATCGCCGATATTCTTAACTCCGTTATCATCCATATATTCCATGATATACTGATACTTCAATGTCTCATTGACTGTCTGATTTTCAAAATTCTCATCGATAACCGTCAATGTGGCCCGAAGCTGTCTGTTATCCAGATTGTCATACTGCTCTTTTTTCTGTTCTTCCCTGCTCAGATAATATAGCCACGCTTTGATATAATCCCCAAAACCCTCAACTTCCAGAATCTCAGGATTGCTGAAATCTTTCCTGTTTTTCTCCAGGCTCTTATCCAGAGGAGTCTTTTCCCACGTAAACTGTTCATGGTATATTGAATATTGAACCTTGAGTTTATCAAAGAAATAGTGTATCTCTTTTTTCTCTTTTACCCATTCAGGGCTTTCCCCGTCATACTGGTTTCTTGCTATATAATCATCTATGTGTTTGAGATATTTCGTTCTCAATGATTCGGTGACTTGATTAAATTTGATTCTTTTCTGTAAATAATAATCGTCTTCATAGATCATCTCTGTAAGTTCACGATTAAGTGTACCTCGTTCCTCATAGAACGTGTTTTCAATCTTCCTCTCGTCAGCTCCTGACACAAAGCTGAAAGCACCCAGTGTCAACATTATCACTAATACCATGCTCAATTTCTTCATCTGGTTATCCTCTCGTTGCTGGAAAAAAATCATTGCGCCAATGTGACTTTAATATAATGCGCCACGTCATCCACAGTCTTCAGCTTGTCATAATTCAGAGAATTGTTAAGATCCTTATTCAAGGGTCTGTTCACTCTGAAGGAACGGCCTTCCTGATAAAAAACATCGATGACTTTGAACGGCACACATGCTTCAGCCCCCACACCTGTGATATATTCACTGATGATAATAATATCCTTCTGATCATCGTTATTCAGATTACGGAATCCCACAGCCAGCACATTGTCAAAATTCCACTGTCCGGTGCCGTAAGCATCGGGGAGCTTGTGAACCAGCCTGCCGTTTCTCCACAGATAATAATCCCCCTGCTAAATTCCATTTTTTTCCGTCACATAAGCGGCAAACTCCACTTCTCCGAAACTCTTGAACTCCGTCATAAACGACTGCTGCTCGATCTTCTCGCCTTTTACAATAATCATTTCAGACTCAAACTGCCTCATCCCCTGGCCTATAGCAGCGGAAATACATATTATGAATAAAAAAGATAAAACAACAACGGTTTTGTTTTGCATATACAACCTCCAGATTTTACAATGTTCAATATTACCATATTATGATAAGAATACAATCTTCAGGATACAAACGCTGGATTATAAATTAATTAACAGTTACAAGACCT
>CAZGIO010000081.1:1128-7208 GCA_964525975.1 uncultured bacterium | reverse complement strand
CCTCTGACAAAAAGTTTCATAAATATTAATATATTTAATATGTTTATTAATATTTTTATTTACTTTATAAATTTCCATGTTATTATCCAGCAACTTAATAAACATTTGAAACCATGGACATAATACGGTTGTCATATATATAAAGGAGGAAGTATGAAAAGAGTTTTGTTACTATTTATAATTATTCCCATGTTGATCCTGTGGGGCTGCGGCAAAGGCGATTCCACGGACAACACACTTACAGCGGCGCTGCAGCATATCTGGGAGCCTGAAGGTTTTTATCCCGCTTACGCCATGTCATCTGTAAACTATGACGATGGCGCTGTGATCTACGCCTGGCTTGGCGAAGGCCAGGGCGGTTTTATCTTTGTTGACTACAAAGACGGTTCTGAAAAGAACATGATGTACATGGAACAGGGAAACGGACCCGGGGAACTGGCAGGATTTCAGGCTGTGGACGTACGCGACGGCATCATGACCATCTTTGACAACACACAGGGCAAGCTCATCGTATACGAAGCCATGGGCGAACACATTGACGATTACGCGTTGAATATGGACATCTGACTGCCCATGACATCCACTGTGGTGGGCGATTATCTCTATATAAACGGAAAGATCAGAAACAAGCTGCTGAAATATTCTTTAACAGACAATGAAGTTGCGGCGCGCTTAGAATATGACAAGTTCAAGGAACTGCCGGAAAACGGCGATCCCTTCCAGGGCGGACTTGTGCAGTATGACCCCTATTCCGACACAATATTCCTGGGTTATTACCGCAAGCCTTTCAGGCTGGAGCAGTATGATAAAGATCTGAACCTTATAAACACATATACATCAGACTCTTTTGACGATTTTTCACCCTGCGAATGGTGCCTCACCAGAAGCAACACCATATCCCAGTAGGGAGCCAGGGTCATCGGCGGCATCGCATTTGACGACGAGTACATCTATGTATCCTATGGCGGAGGATATGAATATACAGGAGACGAGTCTGCGTCAGGCAGGATTTTTGACTATCGCGAAGCTCCCGTTAGAGTCACTGTGATCAGCAGAAAGACCAATGAGATAGCCGGAGAGATAACCATAGACAAGATACCAGCCATCAACGGTTTCATACGCATCATGCATGCGGACAAAGATAAGCTTATCTTTGAGTTCTCAGACACAAGCGGCTCAGTGGATGAAGCCATGGGGCGTCCCCGTCCTGAGGAGAACTACCGTACTTTTGCCATCGCCACCACGGACAATCCCATTTACGGGAACTGATTCCCTTTCAATAATTACGGTTCCCTTTACAGCCCCGGTCTCCGGGGCTTTTTTTTATAAAAAGGTGGACTTCATGGACAGAGTGGACGTAGTGAACTAAGTAAGTCAACACGGACTTACACAAACACTCATGGACAGGCACGGACTTTCACGGGCAAACACAGAAAAAATATTGTGAACAGATGCAAATGTTGGAAATGGTGTACCGGGTCTACACTTTATACACCCATGCCGTGTGGACAGTGGATAAAATGGGCACTGGGACTGTGTATACAAACACTGACTTACACAGATGAATCCAGGCTGTTAAAGAAGACAGTCATTAACCTTGTGAGAAATAAGCGGGGGAAGATCCCCCGCTTTTCATATCAGAGATATTCGTTCAGCGGTTCGGTGCCGGGCACGACGAACTTGCCGTCTTTGATGATATAGTGTTCTTCGCCATCTTTAGTCACAGACTTAATATAAGCCAGTGACTCATAAGGCAGTGTGATGTCCGTATGGCAGTTGGTGTAAGCTTTCGCGGGGTCGCTGTTTCTCAATGCTGAGAGCTCATTTTCCACTGCTGTGATCTTCTTGCCGTCGGGATTGAACGTGTCATGATCCTCTTCATGTGAGAAGCATGTGTCGCCTATGGCAAAATGGGGACCCATCTTCTCGATGATGAGTATGGGGAGTATTTCCATGATGCCGTATTTCTGTGACACCTGATAAGCCAGTGTGTTTGTTCCGATAGCAAACTCGCCGATAGGGAGAGTATCACGCTGATCCAGCAGGTGTTCCACGATATATTTTTTATTCTTGACCTCATCATCGAAATTCGCGCAGTTGTAACCTGCTACATAACCGTCTTTGAACTCCAGTTCGAGGTCGTTGTATTTCAGTCCGTCCAGAAATGTCTCTTTGATATGGAGCGTACCGTTTGTCCCCTTCAGTTCCGGCGAAGTGAATACCTCACCCACGGGGATATTCACATCAGCTGTGCAGTTTACGAAATTAGTCTCATTTGCAGGGTCATTTAACTTCTGCATATTGACCCTGATATCGGTCTTATTGTCGCCTGAACCCTTCACATGGACGTAATCGGCTTTATCAAGGACGTCGATGATCTTCTGCTGGATGTTCTCATAGAGGTCGTTATCCAGTGAATTGATCTTCACGGTCTCGTCAAAGATCTCCTTGAACTGACCGCCGATCTCCGGTGATGGGAAAGCCACTATACAGAAGGAGTTCTTGTCTCTGGGCATATACTGCTGACGAACCATCATGGACTGCGTCGTCCTTTTCATGAAGAGAGGACGCTGTTCCTCTGTAAGAGATACGTTGCTTTCTTTTATCTCAGGAGAGAAGGGTTTTTCCCCGAACTTCTCGATAAATATAACACCGGAATAGGCGTTAACGAGTTCCGCATTAGCTTTGAAAGATTCTTTAGTCACCATGTCCGCATATTCGAGATACGCTTCATCAAGATAGAGGCCCACGTCAAATTTATGGTCAAAGGGATACTGTCTGTTGGCCGGTGTGGAAACAGGTTTGTCTATGAGCAGTGTTATGCCCTTTTCCCTCATCATGGCATACATGGCTTTAACGAGTTTCTCCTGGCCGGCATTATATATCAGAAGCGCTGTTGATTTGCCTTCCAGGCTTTTATTACTGTTTGTAAATCCACGGATATATCCTTCAACGATATTCTTGGCCAGTCCCTGGATCTCACTTGCTGTCATTGAAGCGAAGTGCTTTGACAAGGCGATCTCGTTCTCTGTTACATTGACACCTAACTTATAGAGATAGTCTGTAGTATTAAGGTCATCCTTGAGCACTATATCGCTGTATATGGTAAAATCAGTATCGAATCGTTTTTTCAGCATATCAACGCTGAAGTCAGTGTCACCTGATGTGTTGAACTTCACGTAGAGGGGCCTCATGGCCTCCGCTCCATCTTTTTCAGCGGCGTTATACAGCTCCATATAGAGATCCATATATGCCGCGGCGTGATAGAATATACCGGACTGTACCATGTCTTTTACCGCTCTGAAGCTTGAATATATAGCTGACAGGAGTTTCCCTGTCTCATCTCCGAAGATAGAGACTGAATATTCAGGATTGGCGTAAGAAGTCTTATACGCTTCGGGTTTGAGGTCTCCGTAGAAGGTCTCCAGGGAAGCTTTAAAGGCATCCATTCCGTCTGCTTCTGTAATGAGAGACTGTTTCAGCACCTTATCCAGCAGCGCTTTGAACCAGCCGTTAAGAGTCTCATCTGAGAGCGCGGGAGTGAATCCTGCTATTTTCTCACTAAGGCTTTCAAACCTTTTGATGTTCTCATCTGTGTTATTATCAAAATATTTTTTGGGATCAAACATATATTACCTCCGTTGTTCGTGTGTATAATATCATATTGATTTTATGAGTAAAGGATTATGCTTCGTTTCCCTCATAATCACAGCGCAGGAGCGAGCTTATTCCGAGGTCCTGATACTTCCCATTATGGAAGACCGCTTTTCTGAGCATGCCTTCACGCTTAAATCCCGCTTTTTCAGAAACCATGCGTGAGGCCTGATTTTCTTCCATATAACAGACCTGAAGACGTTCAATGGGTCGTGAAGCAAAGATGTAATCCACAAAGAGCTTCAGCGCCTCGCTCATATAGCCTTTACCCCTGTCCCCGGGATCATAGATCCTGTAACCCACTTCCAGACCCTCTGTATATGGGATACTTTTAAAGAAATTTATATTTCCTATAAGTCTGCCTTCCAGAGTGGTTATGGCCATCTTTCCGTTGAGATAATCCCAGAAACCGCTTTCCGCGAACCTCTTTTTCCAGCTCACATCGCTGATAAGATTTTTAGGCCACCATTCACCGGACACTCCAACCTGTTCGTTCTTTCTCATGAATGTTTCAAGATCGCTTTCCCTGAATGTCCTTATTATGACTTTTTTCCCTTTGATCATCTCATCCTCCTTTTATGTTTCAACTATATGAAACATAAGAGAATATTAATGTTTCATATTACAGAATGTTTGAAAATTTTTTTCAATATGTTAAAATATTATAAAACAGGGGGAAATATGCATAAAAACGTGATGCCTACAGTTTGGTTTTTGGGAGCAATAATCTTAGAGTTACTTGTACATTTCATCGTACCGTTATTCAATTACATTAACGGAGGACTTCGCCTGCTTGGCCTTATACCTCTCCTGGGAGGCATAGCAGTCAACATCTGGGCGGATAATCAGTTCAAGCTGAAGAAGACGGCTGTCAGGACCGACCTGAACCCTTCAGCCATTATCCTTTCAGGACCCTTTACATTCACGAGAAATCCCATGTATCTGGGCATGGCATGGTCGCTTTTCGGCATATCCATGCTGTTCGGCACCATCATGACGCTCCTGGGCGTTGCGGCATTCATCTTTGTCATGGACAGATTATACATACCCCATGAGGAGCAGAAGATGACAGCCCGTTTCGGAGAGCAGTACAGACTTTATTCAAAGCGCGTGCGCCGCTGGATGTAGGACAAACACAAATAATTTTTTATATCGCTGACGGAAAATCGCATGAAGCTTTTTTCTTACAGTGGACATTGTAGACGCAGTAGACATAGTGGATGAAGTGACTATACACAAACAGACACACACGATGAAGGCTGCTGATTAAAAATAGACTCTATCAGGTCATGATGTATTCTTTCAGCAGTTTGATCTCATATTCCCTGTCCTGCAGCGTGGCTTTAACCGCATCTCCTATGGATATCATCCCTTTGATGCTGCAGCCTTTTTCCACGATGGGTATATGACGTATATGCTTTTCTGTCATGATGTTAAGAAGTTCCTGGATAGAGTAAGAATCATCAGCCACGATGAGCTTATCCGCGGGAGTCATATACATCTTCACTTTCACATGTTTTATATCTCCCATGAGAGCGATCTTTTTCAGTATATCACGTTCGGTTATAATACCGCTCACGCATGAGTTCTCCCCGATGACCACCAGCGCGCCCACTGAGCGGCTGTTCATAAGGTCCACTGCATCCATGACGACTGCATCGGGAGCGATGGTAAACACTTCACGTCCCTTTTCATCCAGCACTGATTTTACTGTGGTATCCATAAGCGCCTCCTTTGGTATATAATTATGATGACAGCGGAACGCTTATTCAACAGGGAACAGAGTAAAGATCATCTCCTGTCTTCGCGGTTCGGATTATTCACAGGGCAGCTGGGGAAGAGAGTGGCGAGCCCCCCTTTTGACGTCTCCTTGTATTTATCACTCATATCAAGGCCTGTCCTCTGCATAGTCGTAAGAGCCTCGTCATATGAGACATTATGCTGTCCCGCTGTAAGATAGGCGATATTGGCGGCATTAAGCGCGGACACCGCTCCCGCGGCATTGCGTTCTATACAGGGTATCTGAACAAGCCCGCCCACGGGATCGCATGTGAGGCCCAGATGGTGTTCCAGAGCGATCTCAGCCGCTGACTCTGTTATGTCATTTGAAAATTTCAGCATCACAGCTGCCGCTGCGGCCGCCATGGACGCCGCGACTCCTATCTCACCCTGACAGCCCACGTAAGCGCCGGAGACCGACGCGTTCTTCATGGCCACGGCGCCAAAAAGCCCCGCGGCCGCCAGGGAGTCTGTGAGTATATCACGGTCTCTGTGATACTTATCCTTCATCACGCGGAGCACGGCGGGAAGCACTCCGGCGGAGCCGCACGTGGGAGCTGTGATGATCTTTGACCCGCAGGCGTTTTCCTCGGCGGTAGCGATGGCATAGATCTCTGCCAGAGTCATCTCTTCAGATAGTATGCGCC
>CAZGIO010000081.1:0-1118 GCA_964525975.1 uncultured bacterium | reverse complement strand
TGTGTCAAGCGCTTACCACGAGGCTCATCTCATGCCTGTGTTCAGGCTGTTGAGCCTGTTGCGGTTCGGCCAGAGTCATCTCTTCAGATAGTATGCGCCATTTACCCATGCTCTCAATATATGCTATATGCATCTGTTTAGCCCGCCGGCTCAAACCCAGCGGCCCGGGCAGCATCCCCTCACCTTTGACACCTTCGGCTATGGCTCTGTTCATGGCAAGCCATATGTCATTAAGCCTTGATTTTGCCTCATCTCTTGGGATGCCATGGTTTTCAGCCTCATTCATGAATGCATATTGGGCCAGTGTTATTTCGTTTTCATTGCAATAATCCATCACATGGTCCATGCAGGAATGACCGGCAAAGACATTGTCATGACTCTTGCCGCCGCCGGGTTCGACCTCGGGTTCACTTTCATCCTTCCCGTCAATAAAAGGTCCTCTTATCAGACCTCCACCCACAGATAAGTATTCTGCGGCAATGGAGTCTTCCCTGGAGGATATGACAAAACGTAGAGTATTGGGATGCCTTGGTGTTTCAGCATCTTTATCATGATGTATGTTCTCCTGTGACAGGGGCAACATTATGCCTTCGATATTAAGAAGTCCACTTTCCATGATCTCCTGGTAATATTCAGTCACGTTTCGGGATTCCGTCTCAATATCGTAACCAGCCAGGCCGCATACAGCGGCTTTATCCGTAAGATGCCCCTCCCCGGTATGAGCGAAACTTCCCATGAGGATGATATCGATACGTTCCGCATCTGGTTTTATCTGCGGGATCCTTTTGGCTATATCGGCACCGCAGAAAAGCGCTCCAGTTGTATGAGAAGAGCTGGGTCCAATGGCGTATTTAAAGACTGAAAATATTGACGGTATCATAGGCCTCTCCTTTTAAAAAACTTTTTGGCTAACGTACTCCTCTTTGGAGAGCTTTTCAAGTATTATTTACAGGGGAGCAGACTGTGTGGACTATATTGACTTTATGGACATGCGCGGTCAAGCGCTATCAGGACTAAAAAATACGAAGGCAGTCCATGATGATTAACCACTGGATGATTGGAGATCATCACACGGGACTTTCTGCGAAAGTCACACGGATTAAATCAATTGTTACGTA
>CAZGIO010000080.1:5625-7290 GCA_964525975.1 uncultured bacterium | reverse complement strand
TACACTTGAAGATCTCTCAATGCTCAAGTCACTGATATTAAAATTGAGGATGTCTGGACGCACATGGAATCCCGACGTGGTAAAAAAACAGTTCCAGGACCTTTTCAGGCAGGGTTATTCGGTGAGTTATATAAACAGAAAGTTGGTCAGATGATGAAAAAAGAGATTTTACTGTTTTGGTTTGTGTTCACGGCTTCTATCACAGCTTATGCCGCGGGAAACCTTTCGTTTACCCAGACATATGAGTCCACTGATAATCTGTATGGTGATTATTCCGCTCTGGACTGCAGCTATATGGTAAGCTCTCTCGGGGGCAGATTCTATGCGGGAGACTTCAGCCTGGAAGGGGGACTCACTCTCTTTAATGTCCTGGAACATGAGGAAGATTCATATGCCGAACTGGAAATGTATCCGGAGATGGTCCTTGGCGGATCACCGGAAATGCTGTTTGTCCTCAAAGGGAAGCTCGACGCCGTAAGTTACGGTTCCTTGAACGGCGGCAATTATACTGAATTTGAGGTCAAAGCCGGATTGAATGCAGATGACCTGAAAAGCAGGAACGCGGAACTGTATATAGGTTTTGGCAGATACGATAATGATGAAGATGCGTTTGACCGTATGTATGTCTCAATCGAAAGTGAAGGGACGCTGTACACAGGCCTGGTTTCAAATATATCGGCTTCATTGAAATACAGAAGGATTAACTGGCCGGAATCCAGCGCAGTTTATTCAGTGGGCATGGGGATGCCCATCGCGGAACGGACAAGTATCTCAACAGCGGAATTGACTGGATCGCTGCGGGGAGAATTTTACCTTACTGATTTCCTTATGGTAAAACCCGCCGCTGAATTCGCATTGAGCCGGGGAGACGGAGATATTCTTCCTTACCTTTCAACTGATACCACTGAACCCACGGGCGAAGATAGTTTGACTTACTCCGGGGGAGGGAGTGTCTACCTCTTTAAAGGCGACTGGTCCCTCTACGGCGCCGCGGAATATCTGAACTGCGAGTTCGATTCAAGAGTGGCATTCAGCGACGAGATTACGGCGGGCGATGAAACTGTCTCTCTGGAACGTGTCTGGCTCGGAGCCGAATTGAGTTACTTTATGACCGATTCCATCTCATTGTCCGCAGGCTGGAGCTCTTTTGACACTGAATCCAATGATTATTTCGTGGATGGAACCTCTGAGACGATGACTTTCTCGGCTACTGTTACATTTTGACTTGTCAAAATCAAAATATAACCCCATTATTATATATAATAGGAGGTTCTAAATGAGTTACTTCAGACTTGCCTGTCTTTTTCTCGCCGCGCTTACACTGTTCGCGAGGATCCTTTTCCCCATTAAAAAATCACGGTCAAATGCCTCGTTGAAAGCGTTTCCCGTAAACCGCCCTGTCTGGATCGATGTTACTGCGTTTATTGTCTTTGTGGTCACCGCTGTTACATGGCAGAAACTCCTTGCGGCCCCTGCAACTGGTAAATGGATCGTCACCATCTTCATGTCCCTCACATTCATAAAGATGCTCCTCTGGATGTTCCTTTATCCTTTTTACAGAAAAATGGCATTGTCTATTTTCAACGAGGGCCGAAGGCTTATGCTCATAAACATCGTGTCTCTTACGGCGGTTGTGTCATTCGTGGCAGTCGCGTTTATTTATTT
>CAZGIO010000080.1:1686-5615 GCA_964525975.1 uncultured bacterium | reverse complement strand
GGCCGGGCACCGGCTCGGCCCGCGCGATCTCGGCCGGGTGAAACATTTTTATCGAACAGTCTGTCTATTCCTTGTATATATTTAAGGAGGATTTTATGAAAAAAGTTTTGATGCTCACTTTTGTGCTGGCTGTTGTTTTTGCACAAGCTGCTTTTGCTTGTACTGTTGTCGTAAAGTCTGATTCCCGGAACACGCTCTTCGGAAATAATGAAGACTCAAAGATGACAGATACTTATGTCCGCATTCAGCCCGGTGAAAAAGGCGCTTACGGCGCTGTCTATTTTTCATACGGCAGCCTCTATCCCCAGGGAGGGATGAATGAGAAAGGGCTCGCTTTCGACGGACTGGCCTGCGGGTTTATCTCCACAAAAAAACAAAAAGGCGTGAAAGATTATTTTGAAGACCTTATTCCCAGGGTCATGGAGACCTGCTCTGATATCCATGAGGCCATGAGCCTGCTGAAAGAATATGACCTCTCATGGCTCACACGGGCGCAGCTCGTCTTCGCTGATAAAAACGGTGACACACTTGTTATCGACGGACGGGGCATGTATAAAAATATGCTTAAACCACTTGCCGCGGCAAATTTTCAGCTCTCACAGCTGGGAACCATCATGCCGAAAAAAGACGGCCGGTTTCAGCGCGCCTCAAAAGCGCTGAAGAAAGCGGATGTCACAGTAGAGGATTTTGAAAAGATACTCTCCGCCGTGCGTCAGGAATCAAAACACGCCTGGACTCAGTATTCAAATATTTGCGACTTGAAGAATGGGATAGTCTATCTCTACCATTTTCATGATTTTACCAGCCCCGTGATCATTGACCTGAAAAAGGAATTGAAAAAAGGCCGGAAAGTTGTAAAGATGGATACTTTATTTACCCCTTCATATGCTTATGCTTCGTATATGGAATCCAAGAAGATGACTTTCGCGTCTATCATGGAGACAATGATCAGAACAAAAGGAGTGAAGGCAGCCATGTCTCTCTTCACCGCAGGCCTGGCAAATCCCGGTCAGCTGGCTCAGTATGAGGTGAGTAAGTCTGAGATCAACGCCGCGGGATACAGGTTCCTGAAAGAAAAGAATAATGACGGCGCCATAGCCATATTCACCATGTATACAAAACTCTTTCCCCGTCATGCCAACGCGTATGACAGCCTCGGCGAGGCATATTACACAAACGGGGATCTGGAAAATGCGCTGAAAAACTATGAGAAAGCGCTTGAATTGAATCCCAAAAGCAGGACCGCGGCAAAATATGTGGAACAGATAAAAAAAGAGATGAAATAAAAAGGAGAACATGAATAAATTCAATATACGTTTTGCGGAACAGGATGACGTCCCTGCCATGGCGGACGCCATATCAGCGGCATGGCAGACAGCCTATACAGATGTCATGGGCCCGGAGTTCCCCAGGACACGCACCGCCGATAAATACGAGGCGATATTCACGGATATTCTCAGGACAGGGAAAGAGACGCTGTTCGTATGTGAAATGAAGGAGAAGGTAATCGGCCTTGTTTCGCTCCGGGATTACCGTGACGGCATATATGACTGCGAAGTGGGCGGGCTATATGTTCATCCCGGTTTTCAGGGTAAGGGCGCCGGCTCCGCACTCCTGGATGCTGCGAAGGATTACTGCAGGGGGCAGGGGCTTAAGAAGATGATCATCTGGACGCTCCTGAGTGTGAAAAATAATAAGTTTTATGAAAAGCAGGGCGGAGTCGCCGCGGAATATAAGACCTATACTTTCGGCGGCTCCGAATATAAAGGCGTGGGCTACGCCTTTGATCTTTAATTGGGGTCAGGTCCGCACATTTCACATTACTTTATTTATGCACTATTCAATGGTATATTTATAAATGTCAAGACCATTACGAATAGAATTTGATGGAGCCTTTTATCACGTGATGTCCAGAGGCCAGAGAAAAGATAAGATCTATCTTGATTGTAATGATAAAACAAAATTTATAGATAAGTTAAAAGAAACAATATGCAGGTTTTCAATAAAAATACATTGCTATTGTCTGATGGATAATCATTACCATCTGTTGATTGAAACACCACATGGAAATCTCTCCAAAGCTATGCATTATTTAAATACATCATATGCAAATTATTTTAAAGTACGACATAGTTTAGTCGGCAGTGTCTTCCAAGGCAGATATAAAGCCATATTACTAGAAGATGATAGTTACTTTTTTGTTTTAAGTTCATATATTCATTTAAATCCGCTGCGCTCTGGAATGGTACAGGATCTTCGAGATTATAAATGGAATAGTGTGCATCAATATACAAATAGAAAATGTGATGAAATGTGGCTTACCAGAGATTTGATATTGAATAAGATAAATCCTGATACATATTCTTCAACACTTGCAAAATGGAATATGGAAAATAAAAATATATCGAGAAAAAAGATTTATGGATGCAATGACATTTTGGGAAGTGAACAGTTTTATGAATCAGTAGTAAAAAGAGTTAAGGAATTAGTGAATCAAACAGGTCAACCGACTTGTGATTTTGAAAATTCACAACAGTTGTTTCAATTAACCAGGGAAGATGTGGAAGCATCAATAGTTGATTTATATAATATTAATAAAAGAATTGTTTACCAAAATATTAAAGGTAATGTTTATAAAAAAATAATGATCTATGGTTTGAAAAAGTATACAGCTATGCCAGTTAAAAGAATAGGGGAGATATTTAATATCACTAGTCAGGCTGTTACCATTTCGGTTAAAAGATTAGAAAATGAAATGCAGAGTAATAAAAAGATTTTTGATATGGTTATGAAGTTTGAGAAATTGATGAAACGTTTAATGTGAAATGTGCGGACCTGACCCCAAATGCAAAATCCGGGGGTAACACAAATCCTTGTCTTTCGTTCTCCCTATGATATGATGGATGAAGTAAAATATTAGTGTATCATCTCTGTTTATTAAGGAGGACTGAATGAGCCGTTTCTTCAATCATGGGCGCCTGGCCCGGTTTATTGCCGTTGTACTGATCTTGGCCTTTATCCCGGTGTTTGCCTGGGGCGCAGGTGAAGCGCTTTATGATGCTCAGGGTAACTGGAAAGGTGTAAAAGTCTATGATGAAAACGGCCAGTGGCACGGACTGTTCAACAGTAATCCCGATTCCGATGGCGAACCCTGGATTGCAGGAGGTCTGCCTGAACGGACTCAGGCTGATGATGATTATTATAACAGCCTTCCCGTCTTTACAACAAACGGAGCGCCCAGAGCGGATCTGCCCCTGACAGTGAGACATACCACATCTCCTTACTTCAGGCCCATATTCAGCCAGTGGGGCGGCAGCTGCGGCCAGGCCAGCGGTATCGGGTATCACTATTCCTTCGAAAGAAACCAGGCTTTGAATCGGCCTTATTCCGGAAGTACCAGTAATATTTCATCCTATATATTTACATGGAACTTCGTCAATGACGGTATTAATCAGGGCTCATGGCCTGAATGGGGCTATCAGATCGCGGAATATATGGGCGTTGCCCGTGAGAGCGACTTTCTCTGGACCGACGGGACTTTCTATACAAACTGGCTCAGCGGTTATACTTATTATGAAAATGCCCTGGAATGCCATGTGAAACCCGACAGCGTTGTCTCTTTTTCAGTGTCCGATATCACTGCCATGAAAGAATGGCTCTATGATAAAGGCACAGGAACAGGCACCAACGGCGGCGTAATAACCATGGCCGCGGCCTGGCCCTGGGATTACAGTGCGACAATCGCTGACGGCCCATTCGCGGGACAGTATGTTGTGACCTCCTGTCCATACGGTTCAGACCACGCCCTTACAATCGCCGGCTACTCCGATGAGATTACCGTGGGCGAAAGTACAGGCGCTTTCCTCGTGGTGAACCCAATTCCCGACTGGTTCCCGCGCCCGGAGATCCGGAATCCGGATTCTCCCTGC
>CAZGIO010000080.1:0-1676 GCA_964525975.1 uncultured bacterium | reverse complement strand
TATGGTATGGGTCATGTATGATGCATTCGATCCCTCGTACAGTTACTTCTTCACCAGCATGGAAGTGGAAGCCAATGACCCGCAGCTTATAATCAAAGCCACAATTACCAGTGACAAAAGAAATACTGTGGATATCGTCATGGGTTATTCCCCGGAACGGTCAGCATCCGCTCCCGTGGATACCATACGCATTCCCTGGGTCTTTAATAAATCCGGCGGTGAATATCCCATGATGGGAGATGGCAAAAGTTCGACAATGAGCGTGACCCTTGACGCATCAGAGATGATTCCTTTCTTCACCGATGAAAGAGGTACGGTATTTCTTCAGGCTGAAGGCGAAGCTGTGATCAACCATTACTCAGTGACTTATTACGGGACAGATACTCCCCGTGTATTCACCTATGCCGGAACGCCTGTGGATATATATTCAAAAGTGAACCTGGGTGTAAACATTGATTTGAGAGATATTATTGTTGATAATACCAGTATCGTAAAAAATTATCCCAATCCCTTTAATGGATCCACAAATATTGATTATGAACTCCTGGATGAGGGTAAAGTGCGGATCACAGTGTATAATGCGAAAGGCAATAAAGTGCGTACTCTCATAAACGGGACTCAGGAATACGGTGCCTACACCGTGACCTGGGACGGGAAAGATGATCATTCCAATCAGGTCTCCAGCGGCATCTATTATGTGGTGCTTGAAGTAAACGGACAGCGCCAGGTAAATAAGATGGTGCTGCTGAAATAGTATAACCCGAATGGGAAACGGGACAGCGTGATGTTTCTGGATGATAGATCAGCTTTTATCAGAACCATAAAAGAATTCGGGGAAAACAAGCTCGGTTTAAAGTTCGGCGGTTCGTTCGAGACCATGGCGGATAGCGAGTTCTCCTGTAACTGGGTCTATGCCTGTAAACCTGAAAGCCTCCGGTCCATTTTCAAACATCCTTTTGAATTTTACGGCAATGAGGCTGAAGCGCTGAAACGGGCTGAAATGCTGAAACACGAAGGTTATGACACATACTTTTATCATGCCGAGGCTCACGGGGGTAAAGCCTGCCCCGTGACTAAGGATCTCCTCTCATCTCCCAGGGCGCGGCAGTGCTACGTGGTGCTCCATGAAGCGTGGCATGTCACGTCAAGGCTGGATAAACACAATTTCTCCTACCCTTTTGAAGAATCCACTGGCCGCGTGATAGGGCTCTTCGGTGGAATTGAGCTGGCAAAAGAGCTGGGCGATAAGAAACTGCTTCAAGAATGCATCGACCAGGAGGCTGCCTGGTCCATTTTCGCGGAGTTCGTCAATGAAAGCCATGAACAGATTGCAGCGGCTATTGAAAACGGCGTCTCTCCTGAAAAGATCCATGACATGAAAAAGGACATGAATCAGAAAGCGGCTTTGGTGAAAGATTCCATGCCCGATTCCTGGGAAAAAACTGAACTGGATAAAGAGATCAACAACGCTTTCATCATGCGCTATTACTCATATACAGTCCATTATAAACTGGCAAAAAAGATCTATCTCGAAGAGCATAGCGTTAAATCTGTCATGAAAAAATATGTGTCACAGGCAAAATCACTGGGCATGGTCAGAGCGTAAATAGATTTTTATCTCAAAATATTACCGTTCGTCAGCCTATATTGCGTCTTGTCGGAATTGTGTTGAAAAA
>CAZGIO010000079.1:3005-7306 GCA_964525975.1 uncultured bacterium | reverse complement strand
ATCTGTTGTCTCTGTCCATGGCGTAAAAACGGCCTGTGACCGAGACAAAACGATGTTTCATGGCTCCTGCAAGCTGTCTTACAGCATCATCATAATGTTCTGCGAAAGAAGCGGGAGGAGTATCTCTTCCGTCTGAAAGGGCATGGATAAAAACGTTCTCAGGAGGCACATCCATCTTTGCCATCGCGTTCACCAGTGCAGCCATGTGTGATGTATGGGCATGTACACCCTGGTCTTGTATCAGGCCAAAAATATGTATCCTGCTTTCGGGATCAGCCTTTACCCGGGCAGCGGCATCCTTTATAATGCCGTTCTTGTGAAAAAACCCTTCCTCCGAAGCCTTGTTTATCCTCACAAGGTTCTGAAACACCACTCTTCCTGCCCCCATGCTCAGATGTCCCACCTCAGAAGAACCCTGATATCCTGCTGGAAGTCCCACTGAGAGGCCCGATGTCTCGATAAAAGTCGTGGGATATTCTTTCACATACCTCAAGTGGTTCTCCGGTTCAGAAGCGTGGATGGCATTCATATATTCCGACGTGGAATAC
Source organism: uncultured bacterium (assembly GCA_964525975.1). Taxonomy (GTDB): domain Bacteria; phylum Macinerneyibacteriota; class Macinerneyibacteria; order Macinerneyibacteriales; family DSCS01; genus CAZJQC01. Next base: position 6,758 of record CAZGIO010000079.1, on the reverse strand, counting down.
CCCCACCCGTCACGTATGATCAATGCATAAGGCACTGGTTTTTTCATCATTCCTCCTTTTTTTGAGATATTAGCCACGGGGACCCCCATGTCAATTAAAAATCGCGTATATCCAGGACTTCACCATTGGGGAAAAAATCCAAAAAGAGGAGCTCCTTTATCTTTTCAGCGATCTCCTCCGGTTCTTTCAGAGCACCGGATTTGAAATATTCGATGAATTTCCCCACATAAAGAAAATGATCTCTGGGCTGTTTTCTAATGAGGGCCTGCATATCTGTATTCACTATTCCCGGAGAGAGGCTGACGACTTTTACTCCGCGGTCCCCCTTTATCTCTTCCTGCTCTCTGGCTGCAACCTGAGAAGCCAGGTCAAGCCCCGCCTTTGAAGCGCAATATGCGCTCCATCCGTAATATGGTTTTCTTGCCGCTCCCGATGAGATATTTACCACTCTTTTTTCCGTATCAAAATCTGACGCCTCTCTGATAAACTCATTCATCAGGATAATGGGAGCCGTAAGGTTTGTATTTATGAGATCCGTAAGCTTCAGGTTGTTAAGCATGCCCAGGGGGCCAATGGGATCCAGCACCGCTGCATTATTGACAAGGGCAAGGAATTCAGGGTCTTTCACATTGTCAAACACCTCTTCCATGGCATCTTCAGCACTTTTTGCATTGGAGAGGTCAGCCCTGTAAGTGAACACGGAACCTGCTGTCCTGCTCATCTCCTTCTTCAATGTCCCCATATCTGAACGTGAGATAAGATGGAGCACAAAATTCTCATAACAGAACGAGTCGGCGACGGCCTTTCCCAGTCCTCTTGATGCGCCGGTTATAATGATATGCTTCATATGTTCTCCTTTTTCAGTTTGCGGGCAAGTTTTTTTAAAGCGCTTTTTTCGATTTGTGAAACCCGCTGCTTTGAGACCCCCAGTATCTCACCTATCCTGTTCAGTGAAAGCACTTCTTTTTCCACGATCCCGTATCTGTAATCCAGGACTATCCGTTCTCTTGCGCTGAGTTCCCACATGGTGTCCACGATCTTCTCATGTATCATCTGCTGTGACAGACTGTCATCTGTCCTGTCCCTGGCATACATGTTCTCCTGGGCGGCGTATCCGCTCTGGTTATCCTCCTCCAGTTTCAGGGGTTGATAAAAAAGAGAGGAGAGGACCATAAGAGTATAGTCATCCACATTGAGTTCCTCTTTTATCAGTTCCTCGTCAACGGGCTGGTTCCGGTTTTGAAATTCTTTCAGTATCTTCTTGTATTTAAGGTATTTATGAAAGACCCTGTCTGAGAACTTAAGTAGAGATGAGTTCTTGTACAAATATTCCTGGATGTAATGTTTTATCCAGTAAGCAGCATAGGTTGCAAATCTCGTGTTTTTCGAAAGGTCGAATTTTTCAACGGCCACCAGCAGGCCGATATTCCCCTCTTCTATAAGGTCCTGGAGTAATGAGTTATTATGTCTGTTAATATATTTTTTGGCTATGTTTATCACAAGACGCAGATTTGTCTTAATAAGCAGGTCTTTTATCTCCCCGCTGCATCCGTCCTGATACTCCGCGAAGAACTTTTTCTCATCTTTTTCAGTGAGCAGCGGATAACTGTTCACTTCTCCCATGTAATGCTCAAGAGCGTCAAGGGTCTGCCCGCCGGTCTCGATCCTTATGTTCTGGTAAAGCATCATGTATACTTTGTGGTAACAGAGAGCGGGAATATCCATGCTGTCGAGGATAGAAGGTATCTCCTCCACTTTATATTCTTTGCTGATCTCTTCAGCCTGTCTCAGATATTTTCCGCAATCCATGATCAGCTGTATTTTATAGAAAAAGAAGCCGCGCCGGGATCATATTCCAGGTCCATTAACACGATATTATCCACCCGTCCGAATGAAGGCCCTTTTCTAACCGATTGTATGAACATCTCCATCTCTTTACTTTCTCCATGAGCTTCAATGTATACTGACCCGTCATCTCTGTTCATTGCAAAACCGCTGATGCCGTGAAGAGCTGCAGTCCTTTGTGTAAAATATCTGAATCCCACACCCTGGACAGTCCCGTATACAGTTATCGCCACACCTCTTTTCATGATAGACACCACCGCCATAATACTACTAAGATTATAACATAACTAAAACCATACACAATCATTTATTGCCATACTTTTTCTCTTGACAAGATTGTCTTTATGAATAATATTAACACACGCAAAACGATACTCCTCCGTAGCTCAACGGTAGAGCAATCGGCTGTTAACCGATTTGTTGCTGGTTCGAGTCCGGCCGGGGGAGTTTTTTCTTTTATTTCATAAAAAGTTTCAAGTAATATGTTTTATGGATGGCATATATTTTATTATAAATAAATAATTTCATTTATTTGGTCTGATATTCTAATAATGAACTTTAATCCCGCTCATTATTTGACGGCAGCACTACTCGGAATGTCGTGCCTTTGTTGATATCTGACTGCACTTCGATCTTCCCTCCCATGGTTATTACATTTTTCTTCACGATGGCCAGTCCCAGCCCCGCGCCGCTTTTTTTCATGGAATAAAAAGGTGTAAAGATATTCTCAAGTTCCTCTTTCGGTATACCGCTCCCGTTGTCAGAAACTTCAATAATATCGTTCTTCCCCTTTCTTAAGGCTCTGATAGTCACAGTGCCGTCTTCATCCACCGCCTCCAGGGCATTCCATATGAGGTTGTTCAATGTCTGTATGAGCAGGTTGGAATCCCCGTATATGGTGTTTATTTTTATATCGGTGACGATCTTTTTTTCTGTCAATATATTGATCATGGTGAGGGTCTCGCTTACCACCTGTCGCAGGTCGATAAAAGTCTGTTCTATGTTCTCCCCTTTGACAAAGTCAAGAAAGTCAGAGACGATCTTATTAAGCCGTTCAGATTCTTTCAGGATAAGCGAATAGAGTTTTTTATCTTTATCATTGAAACTCTTTTCGTTCAGGAGTTCTATACTTCCGTAGAGAGACGCCAGGGGATTTCTCAGCTCATGTGCCATACCCGCGCCCAGAGTGCCCATATAGGCAAGCTTGTCCATCTCCATGACACGGGTCTCCAGTTCTTTCTTTTTTGTGATATCTGTTATGGTAACCATGTATCCTATGGGGGCGTCGTCTTTTTTCATGAGATTGATCTCATAGGTGTATGTCCCGTTTCCCGTGACAAACTCGTTGCTGTAAGTCGAAAGGCCATGCTGTTTCATCTTGTCGAGGCAGATCGCCATCTCATGGGGTAACGCCGTCTCGTAATGGGCTCCTTCCCTTATGGTCCCGCCTCTGAGTTCATAAGCTTTCTTATTCCAGTTTGACAGATAGCCGTTTTTATCAAAGACCAGGATATAGTCTCTGATATTTTCAAAAATATCATCCAGCAGGATCTTCTGGACTTCAAACTCTTCGCCATTCTACCTGTAAGCGATCTTGAGGTTTGATATGACAAAGCTGGTCACATAAAACATGACCAGGTTGATAAATAGTCTGAGATATGCCATCTGATATTCCCCGCCGAATACCACAATACCGCCGGATACATCATGCACAGGTATGACATCATTAAAAATAAGTATTATGGAGGTGACATAGAAAAGACTCACCAAAGTCGCGATGATGATGCTTCCCCTGTCATTAAAAAACAATCCCGCCGAGATGATGATAAGATAGTAGAGCAGTGTAAGGTCGCTTTTAAAAATACCGCTGTCAAAATAGGTCAAAAAAGTCACGATGAGCACATCTGC
>CAZGIO010000079.1:0-2995 GCA_964525975.1 uncultured bacterium | reverse complement strand
AAGGAACTGAGAATACTGGCCTCCGGACAATTTCAGGTCATTTATGCAGACGAGGTTCCTGATTATTGCCGTATCCCGCTATATTTCTGAAGATTGAGAGGAATATGAAGATCATATTTGTGACGATAAGCACATAAAGGAATACATTTTTTGATATGCCTTCAGATGCGATAAAAAAATATAGGAACCCTATGATGAAGTTCAATATGAGGATACGGACCATGAGATATATATTGATCTGCTTTGTTGAGTTATTCATCTGTAAAAGCCCCCTTTATATGTCTCAGATCTCCCTGAAAGACTTCGATCACGTCAAATCTCACAGAGAAGTCTCTGAACTCCTCACAAGCGGCAAGATACTTTTTTGCAGTGAGTATTATCTTTTTCTGCTTAAACCTGTCCACTGCCTCGGCACCACTTCCGAATCGAGGAGTATTCCTGTTCTTGACTTCACAGAAGACGATCTCCTTTTTTTTCACAGCTATAATATCGATCTCACCACCGGGCCAGCTGTAATTTTTTTCAATTATCCTGTACCTTTGCCTCCTCAGATAATGCTCCGCTAAAGCCTCCCCCTCTTTACCTTTCTCCGACTTATCCATGGATCAGCCCCTTTATGAGATAGACATCCACAGGCTCTTTTTTATTCTTTACTTCGAATTTTCCTTTATGCTCGTATATTACCCTGTCCCTGATCTCTTCAAATGTAGAAGCAGCGACCAGCAGCTGGTTTTCCTGGGCCAGTCCTTCAAGGCGTGAAGCGGTATTCACTGTATCCCCTATAACTGTATATTCAGTTCGCTGTCTGGAGCCGATATTCCCTATTATGGCATCCCCGGTATTGATACCCAATCCTATATACATGGGGGTCTCTCCCCATCTTACCCTCTGTTTATTATATTCCTCAATATGACGGATCATATCCAGTCCGGACTTCACAGCGTTAAAAGCATGGTCATCGTCAAAAAGGGGTGCCCCGTAAATAGCGAGCACGCCGTCACCGAGAAACTTGTCAAGAGTGCCGTGATACTGGAATATTATGTCCACCATCCTTGTCAGGTAACTGTTCAGGAATCGGACGATATCACCTGGTGGAAAATTCTCACTGAAGGCTGTAAATCCGCGGATATCCGCAAACATCACACTCAGGCGCCTCACTTCACCTCCAAACGAGATGCTTTCCCTATTGGCCAGTATATGTTCAGCTATATCAGGACTTAAATATTTCGAGAACATATCCTTGATGATCTCCTGTTCTTTCAGGTTCTTTACCATGATGTTGAACTCTTTTGTGAGATCGCCGATCTCATCGCTGCTGTAGGCACGTATATTGATATCCATATTTCCCATGGATACTTCCTGCACGCCTTTATGCAGTCTCCTCAACGGCCGTGTAAGATATTCGATTATAAGGAATGTCAGCGCCATGATCAGCGCCATCGTTATGATAGTGACTATTGAGTTTTTAATGGCGGCGTTCCGTATTACTTTCAAGATCGATATCTGTTCATACATCATCACCACAGAAGCCTTTATGACACCGCTGCTGTCCCGCACATATGACCGTACCATAAACTGCCGTCCCGCCCTTGTAGCGAACCAGTCTTCACCCTCTGCCACCACACCTTCTCTCCCGCTTTTCTCTTTCTCCGGGACAGTATCGATCTTTTCAATATCCGAATGGGCGATTATCACTCTGTTGTTGTCTTCGATATAAGCTTCCATGATATCGCTGTTCTGCGCCAGGTTGACCACTATCTGCTGCAGCGACAAAAGATCTGTCTCATTGGTAAGAAGATATTCATCTGCTATAACCGCCGCGTTGGAAGTCAGTATTCCCATGGTCTCATGGTTCTCATCTTCAAGATTTCGTTTGATATTATCAAAAATAAAAAAATTAAAAAGGAAAAACGCGGGAATGAAAGCTGCTGAGAAACCGAGCAAAAACTTTTTTTTAATGGAAAATCTCATTATTCACCGTATCTCATACGTTTTTTCGCCCTCTGTATATACTCATCTGTCTTCTTGTAACCGCGGATATATTTTTCGACATTGTCCCATTCTTCTATAGCCTCGCTGTATTTGCCCGCTGTATAAAGTTCAATGCCCCTCAGGTAATGCTGCCGGGCTTTTTCATCTGCTTCGGCTTTCTCTTCCAGTCCCAGTCTCTTGCCCTGTTCTTTTGCCCAGCGGTCTCCTGGTCTGTACAGCAGTATAGTGTTCAGGACGCTCTTTTTTCTTGCTTCCTCACTATCTCCGCTGATCCCCTCATACTCTTTTTTAAGGTCAGCCACTTTCATATCCATGCTTCTTTTGATTCTTTTAAGATAATAATCCGCAGTCTTATCCCCTGCCGCTTTACTGAAATAATAACGCGCTGTGATAAACTTACCGGCGTTGAAATAGGCTTTTCCCCTTCTCAGCCAGAGTTCCATACGGCTTTTTTCCCTGCGGATCTTTTCAGACCGTATGCTTTCCGCGTACTCCTTCCTGACTTTATCTCCGAATATGCCCCCGTTTTCCTCAAGCATGTATACGGCATCCTCAAAAAGCCCCCTGGCAAGCAGTCCTTCAACATCTCCAAGTATCCGTTCTCTCTCCATGACCATCGTGGGATGCATGCGTATAAAGAGGCCCGAGGCCTTATCATTGTGCAGGTTCAGATCCAGCGCCTTGCGCAGGCTCACAGCAGCCTGGGAATATTCTCCTTCAGCGAAAAACTTTTCCGCCAGGTTTCCATATACATCAGACGTCTTTTTTATATATTTTTCGTCACTTGCAAGTACAGTGTAAGGGGCATCGATCTTTTTACCCGACAAGCCGTTAGCCCTCCATTCCTTCATCTCCATAAGTGACAGCCGCCTTTTGTTCACAGCTTCCTTTGTATCATCTTTTTCAGTCTTGCCCTCATGCACACGCATCTGCAGGAGATCAGCGTACCGTTTTTTTACCGCATCAAAAAACTCACTGTCCGTTTCGTTTCCCCACAGTTCCA
>CAZGIO010000078.1:0-7446 GCA_964525975.1 uncultured bacterium | reverse complement strand
GATGAGGCTCCGCTCATGTATCTGCGTTATTACCACTTCGCAGACGTGTTGAACCGGGCCCGTGAATATGATAGATCAAAAGAGGCGTATGAGCATTGTCTTGAATTGAATCCCGATTTTCTTCCCGGTTATGTGGATTATGCCGCTCTCTGTTACAGGCTAAAGGATTACAGGATTGCTGAAAGCATATTGAAGCGGGCTAAAAGTCATTATCCCGATGATCCTGATCTTATGCTTATTAAAGCCAGGATCGCAGTAAGGGAACGCCATTATGAAAAGGCTGAACGTCTCTACAGGGCATGTGTTAAGTATGGCCCGTTTTCATTTACAATACTTGTTGAACTGTTTATACTGCTGGTAAAAAGGAAAAAAGCCGGGGCCGCATTCAGAAGCACCTGGCGGGGTTTTTCTCAGCTTCTGGAGATGAAGGAAAAGATGAGGCATTATATACACATAGCTCAAAAATACGCAGGTGATGAGGATGTGCTCTATGATGCTCGTATGGCTCTTTGTTATTTTCCCGAAGATGAGGAATTCAAGACGATTTTTGAGACATACAGAAAGAAAGTGGAGAAAGACGGCTGATGAAGAGGATAATGTTAGTTTTAATTGTAATGATCGCTGCCATGTCTGCGGCGGCGGCTGACCTGACAATACACCTTGATGATGAGCTTCTGGCCCGTACTGCTGCGGGAGTCTTCCACGGAGTGGATTTTACAACGGGGGCTCAGATTTCGGCTGATGCGGTGATGGTCAACGGCATCAGAAAAAAAGCCGGTGATAACGAGTTTGACTATACCACGGGAATCGTGGATACAGTACCGGGTGAAGGCGGCGGCATGAACTGCCATGTGATCTATGATCCCGAAAAGCTTGCGGTTATCATGGAGAACATCGCTGAAATAATGGGGCTGATGTATCCTGAGGGAACTGCAAAATATGGGAAAGAGGCCGCATCATATCGCGTGAAACTGGAGAAGTACAGTGGTATGCGGCTGAAAAAAACCATACGCCTTGCTGTCTACGGATACAGGTACGACCATCTGCTGAAATATTTAGGTCTTGAAAAAATCAATGTGGACAGGTATTTTATTTATAAGGAGAAAGCTTACAGAGAGAGTATAAGCGGGAAAATACTGTGTGACCCTGAAAAGGATACAGCGGTATTGGGCGGACTTGAAAGCCGCGGATACAATTATTTTGTTGTGGATTACAGGGAGTTTGAGACAGTGACCGATGTCATTGATTATATTATAAAGGAGTTTGCTGATGGGTAATATTCTGGTACTTGATGATGAACAGAGCATGCGTGAGATGCTCAGCGTGATGCTTGAAGAGGAGGGTTATAATGTCACTCTCGTCGCATCCATAAAGGAAGCCGAAGACGCCATCAGAAAAAATGTCTATGACCTTGTTATATCGGATCTTAAGCTGGGTGACGGCAACGGCATAGATTTTCTCACAACGCTGAAGGAGATATCCCCTGTCACATCGTTTATTATCATAACTGCTTTTGCCACACTTGAGAGCGCGTTGAACGCCATAAAGCTCGGGGCGTATGATTATGTCCTGAAACCCTTCAAGATAGATGTCCTGCGCAACAGCGTGAGGAAAGCCTTTGAAGCCAAGATGCTTCTGGAAGAGAATATGTATCTGCGTAAGATCGTCAATAAGGAAAACGTGTATGACACCATCATCTCCAAAGACGTGAAGATGAAGCAGCTTATTGAACTGTCCCAGAAAGCGGCCAAGAGTGATTCCAATATACTGATCACCGGGGAAAGCGGTTCCGGCAAGGAGATGTTTGCCCGTTATATACACAAGAACAGCGGCAGGTCAAAAGGGCCGTTTGTGGCTGTAAACTGCGGAGCTCTTACGGAGACCCTTCTGGAGAGCGAGTTGTTCGGCTATGTGGCGGGAGCTTTTACCGGCGCCAATAAGAACAAGGACGGCTTGTTTGTGGTGGCAAACAAGGGGACTATCTTCCTTGATGAGGTGACGGAGACATCCAATAATTTCCAGGTGAAGCTGCTCCGCGTGCTCCAGGAGATGGAGATACGGCCTGTGGGCAGTCAGAACATCAAAAAGATAGATGTCCGGGTGGTAACGGCGACAAACAAGGATATAACAGAGCAGGTGAATGCGGGCAATTTCAGAAGCGACCTTTTTTACAGGCTCAATGTCATACCCATACATATTCCGCCGCTGAGGGACCGTTTTTCCGATGTGCCCCATCTTGCGGAGTATTTTCTGAATAAATTTTCCAACGGCACTAAAAAATTGTCTCAGGATGCCGTGGAGCTGCTTATGTTGTCCACAGGTTCTCTCATAACAGCGGGGGACATGTCCTTTCTTGTCCAGACCAATCTCGATGCTGCCGATCTGTCGGGCAGGAGAAACAACATGTCTCTTGCAGGGGTGGAACGGGAGCATATCATCAATGTCCTTGGAGCTTGTGACGGGAATAAGAGCAAAGCCGCTGAGATACTGGGTGTGAGCAGGAAGTTTATATATTCCAAGATCAAAGAATTTGACCTGGATATCTGATGAAGCATAATCTTTATTACACAGATGCATTATTGAAAGAACTGGACGGTTTTTACGATGAGCCTGTACCGGGCATAGGTGAACTTATTAAGGAAGCCAGAGGCACCGGAGGCGTAAATCCCAGTGTGGATCTGCGTACAGGCAGCATGCTGAAATTTCTGACGGATCTGAAAAAGCGGGAACGCATCCTTGAACTGGGGACATGTATCGGGGTATCAGCCATTATCATGGCTTCGTGTGAAAGCGTAAAAGAGATAGTCACAGTGGAGATACGCGAAGACCTGGCAGAAAGAGCGGAAAAGAATTTTGAGAGATTCGGCATTGCCTCGAAAGTGAATGTCGTCATCGGGGATGCTGTGGATGTGTGTGACACATTAGACAGCGGCTTTGATATGATCTTCCAGGATGCGTCCAAGAAGAGTTACCCTGCGCTGCATGACAGGCTGGTGGGTCTGCTTGATCCCGGAGGTCTGCTGGTGGTGGATGACGCGTTGCTTTCCATGGCCAAGTTTCCGCCTAACGTGAAGGGAGTGGACAGTGCGGTTAGGGAACATAATGAGCTGATAAAGAACGACAAACGTCTTGAAGCTGTTATGATACCTCTTTCCCACGGCATGATCGCAGCTTTAAAGAAGTAATATTATTTTCAGGAAGAGTATCTCTTTTGCAGTCAATCATGTAATCATTTTTCCTATACACTTGACGAATCAGATGAGTAAATATACACTCCCAGTATGGAAACCGTAAACGTTGGCGACGTAAAAACGCTGAAAATCGAAGGGCTTAACACGGAGTTTGAAGGCATCGCGAGACCGGATAATTTTGTGGTCTTTGTGCCCCAGGCTCTTCCCGGTGAGACTGTGGAAGTGAAGATCACTGAAAAAAAGAAAAGTTTTGCGAGAGCGGAACTTGTGAAGATCATTGACAACACTCATTACAGGGTGAAGCCCCAGTGTCCCCATTATGATAAATGCGGCGGCTGCGACCTGCAGCATGTGGGATATGACAAGTCACTTGAGCTGAAACGGCATATCCTTGCTGATAACCTGAAACGGCTGGGGAAGATCGATTTTCCCGAAGAGAAGATAGGGATACTCTCCGGAGAGAATAAAGTGCATTACAGAAACAAGTTTATCATGCCTGTGCGGAAGGGTAACGACGGCAGGCTTGCCTGCGGCGCTTTTCAGCGCGGGACACATGACATCATCGAGATTCCGGAATGCATCGTGCAGGATACAACAGCCCGCGAGATCATGAACTACATCATTGAAAAAGCCCGGGCATACGGGATAGAACCCTATGATGAAGTGAATCATAGGGGATATCTCAGAGCTTTGGGATACAGAGTGGAAAAGAGGACCAAAAAAGTGCTGGTCTTTTTTGTGACCACGAAAAAAGATGCCACTCCGCTGGAAAAACTGGTGGGAGACCTGGATTTCCGGTTTGGATCCATTGCGTCCATATATATGAATGTGAATCCTGAGAGAGGGAACGCGCTCCTGGGAAAAACCAATGTGCTTCTTGAAGGAAAGGAATACCTGGACATGTATCTTGGGAAAGCCATGTACAGGGCTCTGCCCAACACATTCTTCCAGGTAAACAGCGAGATGGCTGAAAAGATGTTCAACAAGGTGATAGAACTGCTGCCCTTCGAGCGGTGGGAAGTAATCTGGGATCTCTATGCGGGAGTGGGCGCCATAACATTTTTCCTGGCATCGGAATTCAAACGAATACATATGATCGAGAAAAATCCCGAGTCTGTAAAGATGGCTGAACTCATGAAAAAGATCAACTTTGCGGACAATGTGACAATTGATAAGGGAGATCTTGATTTTTTTGATTTGGATCAGATGGAAAGACCGGAAGTCGTGATACTGGATCCGCCCAGGAAGGGTGTCTCCATGCATGTGATAGAGACCCTGAAAAAGATACAGCCCAGGAAGATCATCATGATCTCCTGCAACAGCACGACTCTTGCCCGGGACCTGGACAGGCTTAGAGATGATTATGAGATAAAGAAGATGTTCATGGGGGACATGTTTCCCCAGACACGTCACATAGAATCACTTACCATGATTGAACGCAAGGGTGACGGGAGTGATCTCTAATGATTGATAACGGGCAGGTATTTGAGAGGTTTGAGAAGATAAGCGCGTATACTTTTGCCACCATAAATGATGATTATCCACAGACGAGGATCGCACATTTTCTCACTTATGATAATGAGGGCATCTATTTTCAGACCATGAAGGTGAAACCTTTTTACAGACAGCTGAAAAAAACAGGTAAAGTGTCAGTCTGTTCCCTGGCAGCGGATATGATACCTGCGACACATGATGAGAACGGACTGCCGGATTTCCCCGCGGGTTTTTCCATACGTGTCTCAGGAGATGTGAGAGAACTCTCATTTGAAGAACTGGAGAAAAAAGCAGAAGCTGATAAACGGTTTCTTCCCCTCATCAGGGATATAGAACGTTATCCCACCATGACCACTTTTGTGCTCTTTCGTTACAGAGGGGATATATTTGATTATGACTTTGAGAAGGTCAACAGGGATCATAAAGTGGAGAGGGAGAGTTTTTCTTTCGGGGGCATGGCTGCGGTTCCTTCCGGATTTACAATCGACAGCGGTAAATGTATCGCCTGCGGTCAGTGTGCCGATGTATGCACGTTTAATGCCATCGTTCCGGGAGATACATACAGTATCATGGGTGAGCGGTGTGATGAATGCGGTTCCTGTTATGTGGTATGTCCTGTGGATGCGGTTAAGTCCAAAGTCAGGATGGATGAGGAAGACCGCGTTGAGACTGGTAAAAGACTGAAGGAATATTATAGAAAGTAATGTTTTATCGAAAGGAAGGCCATGAAAAAAGAGGAGCAGTTCATAAAAGAGTCACTGAAATATCATTCAAAACCGGTGCCTGGAAAGACCGCCATCAGGATCACCAAATCATGCGCCTCGCAGAAAGAGCTTTCAATGGCGTACACTCCGGGTGTGGCGTACCCCTGCCTGGAGATAGAAAAGGACAGATCCAAAGCCAATGATTATACAAACAGGAAGAACCTCGTGGGTGTCATCTCCAACGGCACCGCCGTCCTGGGTCTGGGGGATATAGGCCCTGAAGCCTCCAAGCCTGTGATGGAGGGAAAGGCTGTGCTTTTCAAACGTTTTGCGGGGATCGATGTGTTTGACATAGAGATTGCTGAAAAAGGCCCGGAGCGATTTATAGAGACTGTAAAAAGGCTTGAACCCACATTCGGCGGTATTAATCTTGAAGATATCAAAGCGCCTGAATGTTTCGAGATCGAGACAGCTTTGAAAAAGACCATGGACATCCCGGTGTTCCATGACGACCAGCATGGTACGGCGATCATCGTGGGCGCGGGGCTGTTAAACGCACTGGAGATCGCGGGTAAAGATACGGGAGATGTGAAGGTCATCTTCCTGGGAGCGGGAGCGGCGGGGATATCCTGTGCCAAGTTTATCTGTTCACTGGGGGTGGATAAAAAGAATATATACATGTTTGACCGCCACGGATTGATCACACATGACCGCCATGACAATGACGAGCATAAGGCTGAGTTTGCACATGCTGAATCTGTTCCGCTTGAAGAGGCAATGAAAGACACCGATGTGTTCATCGGCCTGTCAGCGGGAAACCTTGTGTCAAAAGAGATGGTCCGCAGCATGAGCGCAAACCCTGTGATCTTCGCTCTGGCCAATCCTTTTCCCGAGATCACCTATGAAGATGCCAAAGACGCCCGTGAAGACGTCATCATGGCCACGGGAAGAAGCGATTATCCCAATCAGGTGAACAACGTGCTGGGATTTCCCTTTATCTTCAGGGGAGCGCTGGATACAGCGGCAACAGCCATCACAGAAGGGATGAAAGTGGCTGCGGCAAAAGCGCTGGCGGCCCTTGCGAAGGAACCGGTTCTAGCCGAAATAGAACAGATGTACGAAAGAACATTGACCTTCGGGCCGGAGTATATTATCCCGACTCCCTTTGATCCCAGGGTGCTGGTGGAAGAATCCACAGCTGTGGCACAAGCCGCTATGGATGAGGGTGTGGCCCGTATTACACTGGATATAAGTGATTACAGAGAACAGCTGACACAGCTTTCCGGAAGACTGCAGAACGAATAGCCGCTTTCTCCGGGATTTGTGTTGATTCCAGATAGAGTCTATGTAGACTGAGATTATGATGTTTGATTTTAAGGAGGAAAGATGAATCCAAGGACACGCAGGATTATTCAGAGCGGAATATTTATCTCGGCGGGCATAGTCTTTCCTCTTATATTCCATCTTCTTGGAGACATGGGAAAAGTATTTCTTCCCATGCATGTGCCTGTGATCGCCGCGGGTTTTTTCATGCCGCCCCTCTATGCAGGGCTCATCGGGCTTTTCACGCCGCTTCTCAGCAGTCTGATCACAGGGATGCCGCCGCTTTTTCCCATTATGCCCATCATGTGCGCTGAGCTCCTTGTGTATGGTGTCACTGCCAGTCTTTTAGGAAGAAGCGCCATAAAACAAACCTATCCCCGACTGATCATTACCATGACCGCTGGACGTATTGCCGCGGGATTGGCGGCTTTTGTCATGGGCGCGGGATTCGGGTTTAAAATGAGCGCGTGGGCTTATCTTAAAATGATCGTTATCATGGGGCTGCCGGGGATCGCGGCGCATCTCATTGTGATACCTCTGCTGGTGAGAGCATTGAGGCGTTATCGTCAGTGACTGTTAGTTTATTTTTAAAGGTAACCGTGAATTCCTGCTGTATGCCGTTCGCGGGGCGGTCGCGGGGCCCGCAGGGCTTGGGGAAACCGGGGAAGGCGGCATTTCCGGTGACTGTCGTGGCGGATAGCTGTCCGTTGGACCGCAACGGCGCAGCTACCCGC
>CAZGIO010000077.1:6656-7764 GCA_964525975.1 uncultured bacterium | reverse complement strand
GGCAACGACACAACCGACCTTACAATGCGTGAACACGAAATGCGGATACTCAGGGGTATTGGAGCTTACAGCCAGGAACATGGATGCGCCTGGAGTCATCATCACCCTAAATGACAACAGCCTGCAGGAAGACCGGATATTACCGGGCCAGATGAAATTGATCAATGATTTTACAGATCCATTATCCTATAAATACTATCCTGAATATATTGAGAAGATAAAATCCCTGCTTATGAACAGCAGGACACATCTGCCGGGTACAGCCCTGGACGGATATGAGTCCATCGATGTCATCAACCTTTACCGTTATGTGCAGAACCTCAGCTCCGAAGAAGTGGGCAATATATTGCATAAGAAGACCTTTGAATATGATACAAGCAGTTTTGAGAATGAGATCTACAAATCCATCACAACTGATTATCAGTACCTGAAACTCTTTCTATACCTCAGATATATGGATCTGCCTGTGAGGAATGAGTTCCTGTCGGAACTCATAGGAAAAGCCTATACTGATATTAAGCGCGAGCTGCTTCTGGCCGGTATTTTGAAACCCACGGCCGGGAATATGGTCACCATTACCAATACGAATATACTCAAAAAGATGAGTGAGACCGCTAAAAACCTGTCAGAAGAGATCAAAGTCCAGATCAACCGTGATGTTATCAGCATATATGAGTCGTGTGAAGGGACTTTGACTGTCAATGAACAGTTTGCGTTGTCCCTTGCCTATTATGTGACCGGTGATTTTTCCCGCATCGAGCAGTTCCTTAACGAAAACATTATTATCGATCGCTCCATGCCTCTGAACAATATCAGGGTGCAGTACGGCTGGTTTATCGAAAAACTGTACAAGGAGCGGGAAGTCTATCCGGTAGATTCTTATGAATACCATCTCATCAGTCTATGCTATGACATCGTCATCCTGAGGGATAACGAGAAGAAGCAGGCACGTGAGCTGAACAAGCTCTTAAAAAGCCCCGGTATTGAAAATGGGTTGAAATACGAAGCGCTCATGACGCTTTACAGACATTATTATTCTTGCAAAAAAATTTGGCCTATGGTCCGCCAACATAATCCTGGGAGCCATCTGGGCCTTCTGGCATATCCC
>CAZGIO010000077.1:0-6646 GCA_964525975.1 uncultured bacterium | reverse complement strand
GGCGATGGTCGCCGCGACGGTCCATCCCAAGCCGGGGCGGGACGCCGAACGCTTGGCCCCGTTCTGGATGAGAAAAAGCAGTTTGAAACGGCTCGGAGTGAGATACAGTACCATTATCTCCGCAACGAACTTGACACAATGATCACCCTTTGCAGAGAGCTGGCTTCCGATATCGATTCATCCTCCGGCACAGAGCGGTATGACTCCATGATGTCTCTCTTCCCGTTTTATTCCCAGTATTATCAGGCCACTGGACAGGACAGGAAAAGAAAAAACCTTTTGAAGATATTTATGAAAAAAGCTCTGGATTCCGGGAAATCCAAGCACATTTATGTGGCACATACCCACATGGGGACGTATCATTTCTATCGCGGTGAAAGCAGTGAAAGCCATAGGCATTTTGTCCTTGCCGCGGAGCATGCTGAACATATGCAGGACTTTTTTTATCTCATGCAGGCGTACAACAATCTTTCAGTGAATGAGCCTGACCCTAAAAAG
Organism: uncultured bacterium; assembly: GCA_964525975.1. GTDB lineage: Bacteria > Macinerneyibacteriota > Macinerneyibacteria > Macinerneyibacteriales > DSCS01 > CAZJQC01. The sequence goes on along the minus strand of CAZGIO010000077.1, from coordinate 6,148 downwards.
TCCATTGAACACCTCTATAAGGCGCTGAAATATACTGAATACACAAAGGATATTAAAAACAGGATACTTATCATATCCAATATACTTGAATCCGTCCCCAGCGAAGAAGCTTATAAGCTCATCGCCTCGAATAAAGATGTTATCATAAAACGGGAGCTGAAAGACACCTTTATACTCAATCATACCCTCAAGCTCATATTTAACTATATCAAGGTCCTGGAGAACCTCAAAAAAGAGGATGAGATCCAGGAACTGCAGCTTTTTCTGAAAGACTATAAGATCAATAAACGGTATGCCGATGCCGGTATGCTCAGGGAACTCTGTCTGCAGAGGATAAATGCGTCCAGGGGGGATATCACAAAAAAAATGGTGTCTGCTGTAAGACAACTTGTTGAAGATGTGAATACGCAGACAATGTTTGAAGTGACCTCCATACTGTTTGAAGATCTTGCCTGTATAATGGAGCCTGAGGAGTTCCGCCCCCTCGCAGAAGCGCTTATCGACTATCACCGAAGTTCAGGCACCCTTGAAAGCGTTTCTGATATCATGATATGGTACAGGCTTGAATATGGACAGCTGATGGAAAAACCGGAACTGGCACGGCGTTATATGGACATGTATTATCGTAAAAGTTCATCTGTGCATTATATCAGAAACTATATATATCTCTTTTACAGCTATGTGCTGGAAAAACTGGATGACGGGAAATGGATAAATTATCTCAGTCATTTTATCCAAGGGATCAAAGAAGAGTTAGAGAAAAATCCCGCCAGAGATATAAAACGGTGCGTCCGCATGGAGAAAGCGGTCCGACTTTTCCCCGGCTACAGGAAAGCTATTATGGATCTGGATGACAGTTCCCTGAAAAAAGATGACTCAGACTGCAAAAAGGTCGCCGAACTGATACTTGAACATAATACAGACTCCTTAGACGATTTTTTCGGCCATGTGTTCCGGGAGATCATGGAATGTTTCGGTTATGAACGTGTCATACTGGCAAGAAATCATTTCGGGACTTTTACTGAATCCATGTCTGTCCAGATCTCTCCATTTATCTATGATTCCAGGGATGTCCCTCTGTATCATGATGTCATTGATGAGCTCAATGCCACTGTGCTCCATGGAAAAGCTCCCAGGGGCAGCGCCATAAAAGATTTTTTGATCATGCCCATCGTGGATAAGAAGATCTGGGCCAGGGTCAAGCAGAACAAGCGCTATAACTACAGCGTATCGAAAAACCCCATGGATTTTCTCATGGGATTCATTTATTTTGATAAAAAGCATGATGTTTCCTATGCCCGGGAGGACACGGAACTGATCCAGCAGCTGACCGCGCTTTATATATCTGAGTTCTGGCAGAGCAAACTGGCTGAAGACAGGTTTATGCGCGATAAGCTCACTGGGCTCTATTTCAGAGATGTCTTCCTTAGAAAAGTCTCCGACCATCTCTATGAAGGTGATGTCACGAAGGATAAGACAGTCTCTCTCATGATGGTGGATATTGATGATTTCAAGACCATCAATGATACTTTCGGACATCAGAAAGGCGATACTGTGCTCCGGGAAATATCCCGGCTCGTGCTGAAGGGCACACGGAGCTATGATGTTGCCGGCCGTTACGGCGGTGAGGAGTTTATTATTGCTCTTCATAACACGTCTGTCTCGAACGCGAGAAAGATAGCCGCCCGCATCAAGGACAGTGTGGAAGATGCCAAGTTAATGGGAGCTATCCGTCCGGTCACTGTAAGTATAGGCATATCTCACTATCCCGATGATTCTCTCTGGATGGAAGAACTGATACAAAAGGCGGATAACTGTCTCTACATGGCAAAGACTTCAGGAAAAAACAGCATCGTGTCCACGGCGGATTTCCGCAAAAGGAAATAACCGCTTCTTTTCCGTCTGAGACGGAGCTCATTCTTGACTTGTAAAAACCGGGGGCTTTGGTATACTGGTCATATGAGGCTCTTTGATGTTGATGCAGAGTGTCCTGTATGCGGGAATAGATTCCGTTCAGCAGTGCTGGCGGCCTATGAAGTCGCCCGTTACGAGGATGATTTCTGTCCTGTTTTTGAAAAAAACGCCAACCTTCTCAAGTATTTTATCTGGTTTTGTTCCCGGTGTCATAATTCAGGCTATGAAAACAGGTTTTCATATGCCGGCAATGAGATCAGCTACGATGAGGAAAGGATAGAGTCCATACGTTCACTGAAAAAGGAACGGCGGACGCCGCTGGCGTATAAGTTTTTCAAAGCCGGTGAGATATCCGAGATAACAGGAGAATCTCCAATCACACAGATGGACTATTATCTGAAATCCTATTGGGCTGCAAAACGTTCCTCAGCAGGGGACTGGAAAAACAAAAGCTCTGAGAAGATCATCACCGTGGGCGGCGAGCTGTATCAGGTGGCCTCAAATGAAGAAGATCTGTTTATATCACTCTATCTTCCGGGATATATATATATGGAAAAAGGCGCGAAAAAGGAAGCCGCTCTGGAGTTTTCCCGGCTCCTGAAGATGAAGACGCTGCCTGCGGCTTATGACCGCTATCTGAAGGTGGCCCTGGAGTTCCTGAGGAGATATAAAAATGAAAGTTGACCTGAAACTTAAAAATGCCTCCATGGTCAATGTGTTGACATCGGAGATATATCAGACTGATATCTCAGTGAAAAACGGCATAATAACAGGTTTTTCCCGGGATGACACCGCCCGTGATGTTATAGACTGCCGGGGTAAATTTGTTACACCGGGGTTTATTGACGGACATCTGCATCTTGAGAGCATACACGTGATGCCGGGAGAGGTGACTCCTTATGCCGCACGAAACGGTATAACCACAATGGTATGCGACCCCCATGAGATCGCCAATGCAGCAGGTGTTCAAGGCGTGCGCTTTATCATGGAAGCCGCGTCCAAAGAGCCTGTCGATTATTTTTTTATGATACCCAGCTGCGTTCCCGCATCGGCGAACGAGACCGCAGGCGCTGAACTTGCCGCTGAAGATATAAGGGAACTCAGCATGCTGCCGTCTGCCATAGGCCTTGCGGAAGTCATGGATTTTCCCTCTGTTGTCAATGGTGATGCAGCCATGAAAAAGAAACTTGAAGTCTTTGAAGGCGGTATCATAGACGGGCACTGCCCGGGACTCAGAGGTGACGGACTGGATGCTTACATACGCGCGGGGATCGGGTCTGACCATGAGACCGAAGAGCTGGAAGAGGGACTTGAAAAGATCAGAAAAGGCATGTATCTCATGATAAGATATGGCAGCAGCACAAACAATTCGTCCCTCCTTAATATTATAAACAGCGGCAATGATTCCCGTTTCATGATCGTCAGTGACGATAATTCACCTGTGGACCTGAAAAATGACATGTTTTTGCTCCACAGACTCAGAAAAATGATCAAGCTGACAGATGCCATGACCCTGATCAAGGGGCTTACGGTGAATCCCGCTGAATATTTCAGGTTTTATGACAGAGGCATTATCGCGCCGGGCAGGAAAGCGGATATGCTTCTTTTTGACAGTCTGGATGATTTCAGGCTTAATGAAGCATTCAAGTCCGGGAAGAAGGTCTCTTTTAAGACAAGCTCAGACCGGGGGATACAGCTTAGCGGGGATACAATGTCTGTGAATATCAGGACATTTGAGCCTGACGATTTCAGGATACCTGAGAAAACAGGGGAAGTCCGTGCCATAGGCATGAACCGGGGATCCATCATAACGGATTCAGTAAAAGTCAAACCCGCGGCAAACGGCGGATGGCTTGAGTCTGATCCCGGGAAAGATCTCCTTAAATGCGCAGTGATCGAACGTTATACGGGAAAAAGCGGTTTTACAACGGGATTTATAACAGGAAGCGGGCTGAAAAAAGGCGCGCTGGCGTCCACCTTTAACCATGATGCCCATAATATCTTTGTCATGGGCGCAGACGACGGGCTTATGGCTGCGGCTGTGAACAAGCTGCGTGAGATGGGAGGGGGATACGTATACGTGAACGATGATGAGGAGATCGCGGTGCCTTTTGATATATACGGCGTTATCAGTTCTCTGTCTCTGGAATCCATTAGTGATAAGATTGAAGAGATGGAGGATAGATTGAGAGAAAACGGCATATTCCATCATAATCCACTGACATTGATATCTTTCATGTCTCTTTCTGTGATACCCCGACTGAAGATAACAGACAAGGGACTCGTGGAGGATATGATGAGGGCGGAACTCCATGTTTGACGACCATGTATTTCCTCCCAATAAGGGTGAATATATTCGTAAGAGAAGAAAAAGCAGAGAAGAGCGCGATGAGAGCTGTATCCTTTGTTCCATCGCTTCCAGAAGCCCCGAAGTGGATAACCTGGAAGTCTACAGGGAGGACGGTTTTATCGTATCTGTAAACCTCTATCCCTATAATCCGGGACATGTGATGATCTTTCCCGAACGACATGTGGAAGATACCCGCACCCTCACACCCCAGGAGCGTTCTGTATTATGGCGTCTCACTGATCACGTGATGGACGTGCTTGACAAAGTATACACCCCGGGGGGATATAATGTCGGATTTAATATCGGAGAGGCAAGCGGCGCCAGTATATCTCATCTGCATCTTCATATTGTTCCCAGGTATAATTCGGAACTGGGGTTTATGGATATTATCGGCGGTGCTAAAATATATATTGAGCAGCCAGGTATAACTGTGGAAAAACTGCGTGAAGCGTTTAATAAAGGAGGTTGTTGACATGTCACTGGTGACAAGCAAAGAGATGTTTCAGAAAGCTTACGACGGCGGTTATGCAGTGGGGGCTTTTAACGTAAACAACATGGAGATCATACAGGGAATCTGTGAAGCTGCCGCTGAGTTGAGTTCGCCGCTGATCCTGCAGGTCTCTAAAGGAGCGCGGAAATATGCGCGGCATGAATATCTTGTGCATCTGATCAAAGCCGCTCTGGAGATCAATAAAGAACTTCCCATCGTACTGCATCTGGATCACGGGGATTCTTTTGAACTGTGTAAAAGCTGCATAGACGGTGGATTCACGTCTGTGATGATCGATGGTTCGCATCTCCCTTACGAAGAGAATATCGCCCTGACAAAACAGGTGGTGGAATATGCCCACCCCAGAGGCGTGGTGGTGGAAGCCGAACTGGGACGTCTTGCTGGAGTGGAAGAACACGTGCAGGTGTCTGAAAAAGACTCCTCATATACCGATCCCGACCAGGCAGTGGATTTTGTTGAGAAGACAGGGGTGGATTCCCTGGCTATCGCCATAGGGACATCCCACGGTGCGTATAAGTTCAAGGGGGAGCCGTCACTGGATTTCGAACGGCTGGAGATCATTACAGGTAAACTCCCCGGTTATCCTCTGGTCCTTCACGGTTCTTCGACTGTGATCCCCGAGTTTGTTGAACTCTGCAATGAATACGGCGGAGCGCTGCCCGGCGCAAAAGGCGTGCCTGAAGATATGATAGGCAAAGCCGTAAAATACGGCGTGTGTAAAGTCAATATAGATACAGACCTTCGCCTTGCCATGACTGGAGTCGTGCGTAGGGAACTGAAAGAAAATCCGTCAAATTTCGACCCCAGAAAGTACCTGGGGCCCGCAAGAGAAGCCATAAAGGATATGGTCATGCGAAAGATCAGGATCCTCGGCAGCGACGGAAAGATATAACGGAAAGGAGTCTGTTATGAAAAAAACAGTAATAATGATGGTCATTGTGATGGCGGCGGTTACCGTTGCCGCGGCTGTGCCGTTTGTCCCGAAACTGGGTATGCAGGTCGAAGTAAGAGGCGGGGGCTATATGACCGTATCTCCAGAAGAGGCTAGGAATATGTTCGGACACGGTTTCCTTATCGGCGGTTCAGTGAGAAAATCAGTGCTCCCCATGATCAAAGTGGGACTCAGCTATGACAGCATACGGTTGAATAACAATGATGCCGTCCAGTTCGCTGATCTTTCATCGGAACTTCAGGATATAGTCGGTCTGATTCCCGAGGGCGTTGACATAGAGATGAAAACTGTCCCTATATGCCTTGAAGTGATGTTCGATCCCCCTGTGGTTCCCTTGTATGCCATAGCAGGTTACGGTGTTTATAAGACTACTGTGACAGCTAAATATGAAGGCGTCACATATTATGATGAGTCTGAATCC
>CAZGIO010000076.1:6426-7770 GCA_964525975.1 uncultured bacterium | reverse complement strand
AACTGTCTCTGTGACGATATTTCTGGCTTTTTCAACTGAGTTGCCCGCATAGATAAGGGGCAGCTGATAACCGATACCCAGTCTGGGACGGGGATCCGCGGCAGCTATGATCTCAGCCAGCTCTGCAATATGAGTGGTTGTACCACCGTCAATGCCGCCGGCCAGCAGTATCATGTCGGGACGCAGGTTTCTGATCTTTTCAATACGCTGATGAGGGAGTCTTCCATCATTGGTGGCGATGACATCCATGACGATAGCTCCTGCGCCAAGAGCCGCACGCTGCGCCGATTCACCGGTCATGGATTTGACCACGCCGGCAACCATCATCTGCAGCCCGCCTCCGGCGGAGGAAGTGGATACATATATGTCCATGCCCTCTTTATCGCTTTTGCGTTCTTTTATCAGAAGATCATCTTTTATAAACTTTTTCCCTGACAGGTCTTCGATCTCGTTTATGGCGTTCAGTACACCTTTAGTAACGTCTTCAAAGGGGGCTTCAACTGTTGTGGGAGCTTCACCTCGTTTGATCAATCTGTACTCACCGTCAACTTTTTCCACCAGTATGGCCTTTGTGGTCGTACTGCCGCAGTCAGTAGCGATAATTGTTTTCATCTCTTTTTTGTCACCCATGAACGACTCCTTTCTACTTTCCGAATATTTTTTTAAAAAGGCTTTTCTTACGTTTCCGCTGAGCCTTCCGCTCAAGTCTTTCCTTCTTTTCCTTCTCCCGAAGTTCAGCGTCCAGTTCCTCTATCTTGTCGAGGAGATACTCGACATTTTCACGCTCTTCGAGCACCACAGCAAACTTTTCCAGTTCCCAGGCTGTGAATATGGCATTGACAACCGGAGACAGAAATATAAGAAACTGGGACCCAACACGGTTGAGATATTTTGTGCTCTCGATAAAGACTATGGCTGGAGTGGCCATATGATACTTGACGACCTGTCCCGCCACTTTATCCAGCATGCCCACGCGCTCTTCAGGAGATATGTCCTCATAAAGGTAGGTCATTTAACATGCTCCTTAATCAGTTTCTCCACTTCATCCAGACCGGGAACATCAAACAAAAACAATGTCCTGTTCCTTCGAATCATCCTGTCTGAAAGAGGGTAATTGAAAAGCACAGCTCCTTTTACAACCTTGTACCGCTTCAGGTCTTCCCACTGGTATCTCCTCACCCGCAAAGGGGTGGAGATCAATATCCCGTCCTCCCTTACCTTATAGGAAATAGGGAGGAAAAAATTGATATTGGGAATGAAAAGCAGTATAAACGCAAGCACCGCAAGATATATGTTCTTTTCATACACTCCCAGTACAAAAATAAGGAAGAGCCCGAACAATAT
>CAZGIO010000076.1:0-6399 GCA_964525975.1 uncultured bacterium | reverse complement strand
GATTGCGCCGCGCACCGGCTGTTTTCTAAAAAAATGAACTTTCCAAATATATTCTCTATCCATGTTTCCCCACTAATATCTATCACACATTGCAGTTAGAGTCAATGAATTTATTCCCGTCCCCGTAACACTTTAGTATACTTTCAGACCGAAGCAGGATATCTGTAAACATTGATATTCCATTGAGACTGTTCTTGGTATATAATGCAGTAAACAGATGTAAAAGGAGGCCTGATGGATAAGTCATGGTTGTTCACCGACCCTTCAAAAAACAAAAGGGTCCGTGGTCTTATTTTTGTTTTTTCACTGGTTGTACTCATCACAGGAATAGTCGCAGGGGTTAAGACGGGAAGAAACATCTTTACTTTTGTGGGTATAGGTTTCGCGCTGTTTGACCTTACCATCCTCATGACCACCACAAACCTTGAAAAAGCGGGGATCACCGGCACCCATATGATATTCAACAAGACAGCGGTCCCCCTCAACACAATGAGGACTATGACCCTGAAAAATCGTACAATATCATTCACTTCAGCGGGCTCAAAGGGTACATACCATTACGACGGCAGCCCGGAGCAAAAACAGGGCCTTGACCAGATCATAGAAATACTTCCTGAAATATGTGATGTTTCCATTGAAGACAAAAGAAAGTAGCGGGACCCAGAATCGAACTGGGGACCTTACGGGTATGAACCGTACGCTCTAGCCAGCTGAGCTATCCCGCCATTTGGTGGAAAAAAAAGATTGCGGGGGTAGGATTTGAACCTACGACCTCCGGGTTATGAGCCCGACGAGCTTCCAACTGCTCTACCCCGCGTCATCGATTGGGAGTATAGTCAGTAATATTTTTATTGTCAATGACTTTTTTGACTTTTACCATCTTTTCACCTGGCCGCATGAGGCCCAGCTTCAGACGGGCAATACGCTCCCTCATATAGTCATGATCCTGGAGAGATCTCAACTTTTCTTCCAGAGCTTTATTATCCTCCAGGAGCAGAGATCTCTGCTGCAGCAGGTCGTGTCTGTATTGTTTCATTTTAGATAGATTTTTAAGATTGATTCCGCTGTTGACAACCCATACCGCCATAACGGCGGTAAGGGCTATCCACAGCAATACAGCCATTGCACCCGCTGTCAACCTTTGCTTACTTTTTGTCTTTGCTTGTACTTTCTTCGCCTCTTTCACCAAATTCACTCACTGCCATCTGTGTGGCATCACCCTGTCTGAATCCTGTCTTATACAGCGTAAGATATCCGCCGTTTCTGCCGGCGAACCTTGGGGCTATCTCCGAGAAGAGTTTTTTCACGGCTTCTTTGCCGAAAAGCCTTGTAGCGGCTATCCTTCTCGCATGCAGCGTGTCTTTCTTACCCAAAGTCACAAGTTTCTCCACATAAGAACGTATCTGTTTCGCTTTAACCTCAGTGGTCTCCATGCGCTCATGCATGATCAGCGAGGTAGCCATATTCCTCAAAAGTGCCTTACGTGAAGAGGTGTTTCTTCCAAGGCGTACGGATTTTACTCTATGACGCATCTTGCTTCACCTTCCCCTCAATCAATTATCTGTTAAATCGCTCAAATCCATACCGAAGGAAAGGCCCATATCAATGAGCATCTCTTTGATCTCTTCAAGAGATTTCTTACCAAAATTACGGTATTTGAGCATTTCGGCTTCACTTTTCTGAACCAGTTCTCCAATGCTCTTGATGCCGGCATTCTTCAGGCAGTTCGCAGCACGTACGGAAAGTTCCAGTTCTTCCACGCTTTTACCCAGCAGGGAGCGCATCTCGGAATTATCATCCTTTGTCTCTTCCTGAGGATATTCGATATTCTCGTTTTCCTCATCGAAGGCATCCAGATACTGCTTGACCAGTCTTACCGACCGTTTCAGCACTGTATCGGGAGTGATGCTTCCGTCTGTGACGATCTCCATGGTGATCTTGTCATAATCGACGCTTTTCCCCACGAGAGCGTGGTCTGTCTCAAAGTTTACATTTACAATAGGTGTATAGACCGTGTCAACTGCGATGAAGTCCACTGTCATGTCCTCATAATTATGTTCTTCGGCGGGCTTATAACCCAGCCCGTGATCATAATAAAGGTCCATGACCAGTTTTCCTCCGTCACTGAGCTCGCAGATGTAGAGGTCTTTATTCATTACTTCGATCTCGGAATCCAGGTTGTCAAAATCACGGGCGAAGACCTGTCCGGGGCCCTTGGCTGTAAAACGCAGGGTCTTAAGACCCTCACCGGTGTATCTCACACGCATCTTCTTCAGGTTCATAATAACATCCAGGACATCTTCCTTAAGGTTATTGATGGATGTGAACTCATGAGCCACACCTTCCACCCTTACACCTACAAGACCTGCTCCCTGTATATATGACAGCATTGTCCTTCTGAGTGCGTTGCCCAGAGTTATTCCGAAACCCTTTTCAAAAGGTTCTATGGAAAACTTTCCATAACATTCAGTTTTTGTATCCTGATCCCACTCAAGTTTCCTGGGACGTTCGAGATTAATCCACTTCATGAATCCTCCGTCATTATTTAGAATAGAACTCGACTATGAGGTTCTCCTGTATGTCAAGAGGCATTTCTTCTCTGGTGGGCATTCTCTTTACAGTCCCTTTGAACTTATCGGGATCCACCTCAAGCCAATCAGTTGTTCCGTTCTGTTTGGCGATTTCCATAGCAACTTTGAACATACTGCTGTTTCTGCTGTTTTCTTTTATCTCTATCACATCACCTTCGTTGATGAGATAAGAAGGGATGTTTACTTTTTTACCGTTTACAAGAAAATGGCCGTGGTTAACCAGCTGACGGGCAGCGGGCCTTGACGGTGCGAAGTTCAGCTTGAACACAACATTGTCAAGCCTTCTCTCAAGGAACTCAAGAAGATTGGTTCCCGTAACACCCTTTTTATTATCAGCCATCTCATAATATTTTTTAAACTGCTTTTCCATAAGGAAATACATTCTTCTGACTTTCTGTTTTTCTCTCAGATGATCGGCGTAGTCGCTTCGTTTCCTTCTGATATTTTTCTTCCCGTGCAATCCCGGGGGATATGGATGTCTCTCCATGGCACATTTGGGAGAATGACACCTGTCGCCTTTCAGAAAAAGCTTTACGCCTTCCCGACGACAAAGTTTACAAACCGGGCCTGTATGTTTAGCCATTTTCTTCCTCCTTCGTCAGCTTTTATTAAGCTCTTTTTCTCTTTTTGAGTTTACATCCGTTATATGGAACGGGTGTTTCGTCTTTGATTCCTGATACTTTGATATCTGAGTTCTGGAATACCTTTATAGCCGGTTCCCTGCCTGGGCCGGGTCCTGCATAATTTACTTCCACATTTCTGATACCCATGTCCTTCATAACCTTGAGGCAATTCTCAGCAGCTATCTGAGAAGCAAAAGGTGTGGACTTCTTTGATCCTGAATAACCAACTGTTCCGCCGCTCTGCCATGTCAGCACTTCACCCTTTTCATCGATTATAGTGATGATGGTGTTATTAAAAGTAGCCTTGATCTTGACAGTGGCTGAACTGACTCTCTTCTTGATCTTTTTCTTGCGCACTGCGCTTTTACCTTTAGCCAAGTCACTCCCTCCTTATTTTTTCTTTTTGGCGATAGCCTTGGCGGGGCCTTTTCTTGTTCTCGCGTTTGTTTTAGTCTTCTGACCGCGCACGGGAAGCCCCATCCTGTGTCTCAATCCTCTGTAACAACCGATTTCGATGAGCCTCTTTATATTCATCGTAACTTCTGTCCTCAGAGTACCTTCAACTCGATAGTTGTTCTCAATCTCACTTCTGAGAGAAGCGACTTCAGCATCTGTGAGGTCAATTACCTTTTTACCGGGATCGATTCCCACTGTGCTCAATATCTTGTTGGAAGAAGTCCTTCCAATACCAAAGATATATGTAAGTCCGATCTCAATCCTTTTATTTTTTGGGAGATCTACTCCTGCAATTCTGGCCACGTCTCAACCTCCTTTCAGCCTTGTCTCTGCTTGTGTTTCGGATTCTCGCAGATGACCATTACTCTGCCTTTTCTTTTAATAATCTTGCATTTGTCACACATCTTCTTCACTGATGCCCTGACTTTCATCTTTTACCTCCTTGGCCTCGGGTCTGAATTCTATATTAGCACCCTTGTACTGTCAACATATTTATTTATATCTGTATACTATTCTGCCTTTTGAGGGATCATATGGTGTTATTTCCACCTTGACCTTGTCTCCAGGCAGGATACGGATGTTAAACATGCGCATCTTTCCCGAAACATGACATATAATACTGATATTATTCTCAAGCTTTACTCTGAACATCGCGTTGGGCAGCTGTTCAGTGACTGTACCGTCTATGGTAAAGACCTGCTCGTTATTCTTTGACATAATTCCCCTCATAACTATGATCAGTCAACACTATAACTCCTCCTTCTCCCACATAAACAGTGTTTTCATGGTGCGAAGCATTTCCGCCGTCGGCGGTCTTCACTGTCCAGAAATCATCCAGGACTTCAACATCCCAGTTTCCTGTGACAACCATGGGTTCAATGGCAAGACACATGCCTTCCTTTATCACAGGTCCGGTGCCTTTTTTCCCGAAGTTCGGAATCTCCGGCGCCATGTGCAGTTCCCTGCCGATACCATGTCCCACGTAATCACGGATCACGTTGTAGCCGCAGGATTCCACATGGGACTGCACTGCGTATCCGATGTCTCCGATCCGGTTCCCGGGAACACACACTTCAAGGGCCCGTTCAAACGCCTGCTTTGTGACTTTTATCAGCCGCGCGTCTTCCGCGCTGACTTCCCCCACGGGAAAAGTCCGTGCCGCGTCAGCATAATGTCCTTCCACCAGCGCTCCCACATCGATGCTTACGATATCGCCTTCCCGCAGCACTCTCGTCTCAGACGGAATGCCGTGTATCACTTCATCATTGACAGAGACACACAAAGTACTGGGAAAACCGTAAAGCCCTTTAAATGCGGGTTTGCCCCCTCGTTCACGTATAAATGATTCAGCCCACCTGTCCAGCTCAGCTGTTGTGACACCTGGCTTGACCTGGCTGCCGGCTGCTGCCAGCAGTTCGGCGATTATAGTGTTGGACCTTTTCATCTTTACAAGAGAAAACTTCTTCATGAAGAGATCTTCTCCTTCAATTCCGTCCTTATGGCATCCACGGGACGGTTTGCGTCTATGCGGATCAGTATCCCCTTTTCCTCATAATACTCTATGAGGGGATGGGTCTGGTCCAGATAGATCTTCAGCCTGTTTTCCACTGATTCAGGCTCATCATCGGCTCTTGTGGTAAGTGTTCCCCCGCAGAAATCACAAACACCCGCTTTTGCAGGGGGCCTGTACTCACTGTGGAAGAACTTCTTGCAGACAGGGCAATAAAGCCGTCCGCTGAGCCTGTTTATTATTACTTCCTTATCAACATCAAAAAAGAAAACCTTTTTGACTGAGACTCCGTGTTCATCCATACTGACTGCCTGAGCCTTGTTCCTGGGAAATCCGTCCAGGATAAATCCATGGTCTTCCTTCTCGGAAAAATGCTCCTTGATGATATCGATCACGATATCATCGGGTACTAAAGCTCCTGACTCCACATAATCTTTAGCCTTTACACCCAGAGGTGTCCTCCGGGCGATCTCCTCCCTGAGGAGTTCGCCCGTGGAAATATGCTCTATATCCATCGCTTCTGAGAGATAATCAGCTTGTGTGCCTTTGCCCGCGCCAGGCGGCCCCAGAAAAACGAAGTTCATCCTCAGTACCTCCGCGGTCTTCCTAAACGGCCTTTCTTTGTGAAACCGTCATAATGTCTCATAAGAAGATGTGACTCTATCTGTTTCATTGTATCAAGTCCCACGCCCACAGCGATGAGCAGAGAAGTTCCGCCGAAATAGAACGGAAGGTTCAGCCTGCTGTAAAGTATTATGGGAAGAACAGCGATGCCGCCCAGGAATATGGCTCCGGGAAGGGCTATCCTGTTCAGGATGTAGTTGACATAATCAGATGTAGCTTTGCCGGGCCTGACACCGGGGATAAATCCGCCGCTTTTCTTCAGGTTGTCGGCAACATCTATGGGATTCAATGTTATCGCAGTATAGAAATAAGTAAAGAATACGATAAGTCCCACGAACACAAATATGTAAGTTGAGCTTCCGTAATCAAATACTCTCGCCACTTTGCTCCAGAAAACACTTTTGCTCCCTGCGAACTGTGCGATAGTCCCGGGGAACATCAGTATCGATGAAGCGAAGATGATGGGGATAACGCCGGCCTGGTTGACCTTCAGCGGCAGATATGTGGTCTGCCCCACGGTCATCTTCCTGCCCACGATCCGCTTTGGATACTGTACTGTGATCTTTCTCTGCCCCTCCTGGATAAGGACGATGAA
>CAZGIO010000075.1:651-7809 GCA_964525975.1 uncultured bacterium | reverse complement strand
ATACGGTCCCGGATGTTCTGATCCGAATACACGATATATCTCCAACCCGGAAAAACCATCCATCTCAGGAATGGCCCAACTGACTTCCAAGGCTCCGCCTTCATCATATTTCACATCTTCAACAGTTATCATCGCTTCGCCTGCGGCAGCATGCGAGACAAAGATTATGGTCAAAGCTGCAAAGAACAACGTGAGAACCTTTTTCATACAACCTCCTTCAAGAATATTACGATATTTCCTTCAAATTATAAAGTAAGTGGTTATTATGTCAATAGATATTTAGTTCCATTGGGGTTCCGACGGGCCCTTTTCTAACATAATTAACAACGTATAAGTATATTCTTATTTTATTATATTTTTATCTTTACATTTTTACATGTCTGGTCTATAATCCACTCAGAAAAGCAAATGCAAAAGGGAGGTACTGATGGATTTTAATGTAAAATTGCCTTCAACGGGAGAGATGAAGATCCTGGATGATAAGACCCTGTATGACGTGCTCATAGTGGGAGGAGGTCCGGCGGGGATGAATGCCGCTCTTTACGCAGCGCGAAAAGGGCTCAGGACAGGTATTGTCACGTTTGATTTCGGAGGACAGGTACTTAACACATCTGAAGTGGAAAATTATATTGGAACTCCCATGATACTGGGCCCCGACATGGCTGACTCATGGAAAGACCATATGATGAAATACGGCGTGGAGATCTATGAATTTGTCCATGTTGAAAATATTGAAAAGACCGACGGCCATTTTGCCGTCAAGACAGATGACGGCAACACATTCAAGGGAAAGACCCTGATACTGGCAACGGGTAAAAGATCAAGGCCCATGGGCGTGCCAGGGGAAGAGGAACTCACAGGCCGCGGCGTGGCTTACTGTGCCACATGCGACGCTCCGCTTTACGGCGGCAAGACCGTGGCAGTAGTGGGGGGCGGCAATTCCGCCGTGGAAGCCATAATAGATCTCGCAAGGATCGCTGAAAAAGTCTATGTATTCCAGTTCCTTGAAGATTTCACCGCGGATGACGCGGTAAAGCAGAAGCTGGATCCCTTTATGGACAAACTCGACATAAGCTTCAATTCCATGGTAACTGAATGCAAAGGCGGGATGCGTCTGGAAAAAGCGGTGGTTAAAAACAGGCTCACAGATGAAGAACGCGAAGTCGCCCTGGACGGACTTTTTGTCGAGATCGGACTCATACCCAATACGGAATTCCTGAAAGGTTTTGTGGAGATGAACAAAACAGGTGAGATCATAACGGGGAAACTTGCCGAGACATCTGTACCAGGCGTTTTCGCAGCAGGCGATGTCACCGACGTGGCATATAAACAGATCGTCATTTCAGCAGGTGAAGGAGCAAAAGCTGCTCTTTCCGCATATGATTATCTTCTGAAAAACTGATATAGAGGCCGGAGCGTTCGCTCCGGCTTTTTAATCCTGCCAGTTCCCGCAGTAAGCTCCGGGGGTATCGGCAATATCTTTAAGCAGTTCAAATATTTTGTTCATATTTTCAATAGAACATTTATCGGCGGTATCCTCTACTGTATGCCAGTACTCATAATCGATATCAATAATATCCACAAAAGGTATACCCGCCATAAGGAACGGCAGATGGTCATCTGTTATGCGCGGACCTGTCTCATCTGCGAAGAAATAATATCCCTTCACGTAACGGGCATGGTCCCAGATCTTCCTGCAGAGGGATCCCGCCGCTTCAACTGAATACCCTTCCATGGGTATCCGCAGATCACGTTCGCCTATCATATCCACCAGGACGCCGAACCGCAGCCCCGAAAGATCCGAATGAGCCACATGGTATTTTGCGCCCATGGAAAAACCGCTGGAACTTATACCGCTGTCTTCAGCATCGAAGAAGTAAAGCGTCACACCGTGATCCATATCCTTTTTCCCTGAAAGATACTCTCCCAGCGCCAGCAGGACAGCAGTGGATGAATTGCCGTCATTGGCACCCTCTATAGGCGTCATCCGTTTTGAGGGATCCGGGTCCCTGTCGGCAACGGGACGGGTGTCCCAGTGTGTTGCAAATCCCACACGCTTCCCATCTTTTTTTCCGAAATGGGCGATTATGTTCCGTCCCTTCATCCGGCCAAGCAGATCGTTTTCATAATAAAAAGTCTCTTCCTCCACCTGTGCGCCGAATGCCTTCATTGTCTCACTGATATAATCACCGCAGTCTTCATGAGCCGCGCTTCCAGGAGGATGGGGCCCAAAACCGGTGAGCCGTCGGAAATATTCACTGGTCTCGGCAAAAGCGGACTGACTCATGACAACGACCATTAAAAACCAGAATAATCTCTTTACCATTTCACTTTCTCTCTCTTGACAGGCATGGTCATACAACGCACACCGCCTCCGCCTCTGGCAAGTTCCGCGCCATCGATCCCGATGACAAGTTTCTTGTAATTCTCTATATCCACTTTGCCGGAGAGTATCTCCCTTGCATGCTTTACTTCATAACCTGCTTTTGAAATGGTGTCCAGTGTCTTTACGTTGCAGTCATAACCGATAAATTTGCCCGGCGCGAACGCGAAGAAGTTCGTGCCTGAAAGCCACTGCTCACGTTCCTGGTATAGGGGATTGTCCCCTCCGCATTTGATAGGCGACAGATCAAGCCCCACGCCCCTCAGACCAGAAATAAGATCATTGACATATTCATACTTCCTGTTTCCTCCCGGATCCATGGAGATCTTCACAACGGGAAGCCTGGCCTGGCCGGTAACATACGGCTCATGGACAACACAGCGGTCTCTGTCCACCATGGTGAAGACCATATCCAGATGTATAGTTGCCCGTTCCAGGGGAAGCATCACAGCAAATACCGTAAAAGGCTTTTTCAGATCCCTGGCGATGCTCTCGGTAATAAGATCGATACTCTCAGAAGTCGTGCGCTCGGATAGTCCGATTGCGAGGACATCATCCCTGAGGACGAGAAGATCCCCTCCCTCTATGGTGAGATTGCGGTCTTTCCCGCTTTCCACACCGTCAAAGATAAATCCCTCGGATTTCATCTCAGGATGATATCTGTATATGAATGTGGCGATAATCGCTTCCATGATCCTGACTTTATTGGCCATGGACCCGGTAATCACCTTGTCGCCCACGACAATGGCGCTGTCGCGCATGAAATAAAGATTGGGTAGTGGCGGAAGAACAAATATATTATCGCTCAAAAACCGTGTAAGATTATCCTTTTTCTCCTTAAGCCCCACAATAAGTCCCCCTGCAAGGCTTTCGGCATCAAGACTCTCAAGCTCGTCGCGCCTGCGGGTAGCGGACGGAATAAACTTGCAGATAACATCCACAAACTCTTTTTTTACCGCATTATTTTTCAGCACTTTGATGAGAAGATCCTTCACTTCATAGACCTTTGTGACTTTTTTCAGGATCTCTTTCAGTTCCCTGTGATCCTCGGCAATAACAGGAAGAGGCAGTATATCATTGTAAAGCACCTGTTCCGCCGTCTTGGGAGTCATCTCCTCGACTTCAAAACCCGGCGAATGAATGATCACCTTTTCAAGCTTTCCGATCTCTGAATGAATTCCAACTCTGTCCATAATTCCCTCCGTTCAAAATATATAATGTTTTTTGATTAAACGATTGCCGTTTGCTATGAACAGAATATAGACAACTTCAGATGGGTTATCAAGTGATTTATCAGTCTTTACGCGTGAGGATGTAGTTCATGGGATCCACAGGAGTGCCGTATACACGGATCTCATAATGCAGATGCGGCCCGATGGAATATCCGGTATTGCCCACTCTGCCGATAATATCGCCTTTCTTCACTTTCTGGTATATGGATACCTTTATGGAATCAAGATGCGCATACCTGGTGATAATACCGTATTTATGCTGGACCAGAATGGTCTTTCCCCATCCCGTGCGTGTTCCCGCGTATTTGACAACGCCGTCGGCGGGAGCAATGATCTCAGATCCGATGGACTGGGCGATATCCAGTCCGGGATGGAATTCCCTTTTTCCGGTCATGGGAGATATACGTGTTCCGAAACCCGATGTGATCCAGCCGTAAACCGGCCACGTGGTGGGTATATTGTCCCACATCTCCGAATTCAATTTCTTGGAGGAAGATATCCTGGAAAGCAGTTTCTTTGCAAGCTCAACCCGCTTTTCCGTGCTTACGATCATGGCTCCGATGTCCTCGATCTCTTTCTTGAACTCGGGATCCATGATAAACATGTTCTCGTCGGGCACGGGGCTTTCCAGTCCGCCTATTCCCATCTCCTTCATAACTCCTGTTGTGGGAGGCAGATTGTTCATGATAAGAAGATTGTCCATGTTCTCAAGGACTTCCATTATGGTCTCCTTGTTGATGGCGCTGTTCTTCTTCAATGCACGATAACGTTCCTTCAGCATGGTGTTCTCATAGACCAGTTTTTCAAATGTGGCTTTATCCATGGATTTGTTATTATAGTCGATGATCACAGCGGTAAAACCCACTACCGCTATGAGAACCACAAGAAGAGCCACGCCAAGAACGCCGTAACTTACCTGTTTCTGCCTGGCACCCACCTCATCATGAGGGAGCACTATGAATGTAAAGTATTTGTTAAATAGTTTTTTCAGCATATACATGAATCAGTTTATCAGCGCATATGATCCTGTCAAGGTTTTTTTTACCGGCGCTCGTCTAACCCCCCTGAAGACTGTAATTTACGACAACATACAACATAATGACGCTGTAGAGCCCTGATATACAACAACTTGTCTCTATTACCGTTTTTTTCTGAGAGACAGCGCTATACGCTGCCGTTTCAGATCCACACCGGACACACGAAAATCATGCCGGTCGCCCACTTTAAAAAGGTCGTTCAGGTCTTTCACGAACCTGTCAGCCGCCTCGGATATATGGCACAGGCCGCTCACTCCGATGCCCAGGTCCACAAACATGCCGAAATTTGTGATATTGCTGATCACTCCCGGAAGCACCATGCCTTCGTTAAGATCCTCGATGCTCTCCACGGTGTCGTCATATGGCACAGGCTCAAACTCAGACCGTACGTCCCGGCCCGGTTTTTTCAGCTCTTCCAGTATGTCCTGGAGCGTGTATGCGCCAACGGTCCCGGCATATTTGTCCCCGTCTATTGCGGCTACAGCGGCTTCATCATTAAGCAGGCTGTCCAGCTCATATCCTTCCGTCTCGCAGATGGTGAGCACATCGCCATATTTTTCAGGATGGATGGATGTGGCGTCCAGAGGATTTTCTCCATCGCGTATACGTAAAAAACCGGCGCTCTGTTCAAATGTCTTAGCTCCCACGCCCTTGACCTGCTTTAACTCATCCAGCAGCTTGAACCCCCCGTTCTCATCACGGTACGCCACGATCTCCGCGGCGTTTCTCCCTGAAAGCCCTGAGATATATGAAAGCAGCGGGACCGAGGCTGTGTTGAGGTCCGCGCCCACATTGTTCACAACGCTGGAGACCACAGCATCCAGCCTGCGTTTCAGTTCTTTCTGGTCCACGTCATGCTGGTACTGCCCCACACCCAGTGACTTGGGGTCTATCTTCACAAATTCGGACAGCGGGTCATGTATACGTCTGGCTATGCTGATGGCGCCCCGTATGGTGACATCAAGATCGGGGAATTCCTTCACAGCCAAAGGAGAAGCGGAATAGATGGAAGCGCCGCTTTCATTGACGATCACCATGTCCAGAGTCAAACCGTCGCCTTTCAGACGCTTCATGATCCTGCGCACCATGGCTGCGATCTCTTTGGAACCTTTGCCGTTACCCACTGCGGCAAGTGTGATAGCGTTCTTTTTAACAAGGGCTTCCACTGTCTCCTCAGCCTCAGCAAGGTCACGGGGGGACAATGTCCTGATCACAGCGCTCTCAATATATTTCCCCGTGGTGTCCAGAACGGCGATCTTGGATCCAGTACGCAACCCTGGGTCGATTCCCATGATCTTCCTGTCTGAAGCGGGGCTCCCCATGAGCAGAGAAGAGAGGTTCTTTTCAAATACGTCTATGGCCACAGCTTCAGCTGATTCGGTATAGTGGGACCTCACTTCATTTGAAAGAGAGGGATGCAGATATGCGTAATAAGCCAGCTCAACGCCCTCCTGAAGCTCTGTTTCAAACAGGCTGGCGCCGTTAACGATCTTGTTTCTGATGATTCCCAGGGAAGTATCCTCATCGGTGACCACTTCAATGCGGAGGACACCTTCCTTCTCACCGCGGTTCAAAGCAAGCAGCCGGTGAGATTTGATCTCTTTCATGGGTTCGCTGTATTCATAATAGTCAAGAAAGATCCCTTTTTCATCAGCCCCATCATCTTTTCTTTCAGAAGAGATCAGAGCGTGATCTATGTAATATGTCCGCAGGTCTCTACGCACATCACTGTTGTGGTTCACCTCTTCAGCCACGATATAAAGCGCCTGCTGTATTATATCCTCATACTCGGTGAATCCCTTCTCCTCGTTGACATATTCAAGGACTACGGCTCTCTTGTCCCCTTCTTTCATCTCCTGGTCAAGTATGATACGTGCCAGGGGTTCAAAACCGTTTTCCCGGGCAACCTGAGCCTTGGTGCGCCGTTTTGGTTTATAGGGAAGATAGAGGTCTTCCAGCTCGTTCCTGTCCCAGCAGGCATCGATGCGCGCCTGCAGTTCCGGTGTGAGTTTTTCCTGTTTCTCTATGGTCTGCAGTATATATGCTTTTCTCTCTGACATTTCCCTGAAATATTCATACCGCTCGGAGACAAGGCGAACTTCAGTCTCTGTAAGGTTGCCTGTCACCTCTTTCCTGTATCTTGAAATAAACGGCACCGTGTTGCCTTCATCAAGAAGTCCTGTGGTTCCCTTGACTTTTTTCAGTTCGATCTGTGTCTCTTCCGCAATGAGTTTAGCTATTTTCATCTCTTCCTCCGTTATTATTTTCGCAGATAATAAAATACACACTGAAGAATATTTTTCAAGTGAATATATTTACTAAGGGCCTTAAACAAGCTTCTGCTTGAAATATTATTCATATGACTTAAACTATGATAAAAAAGGAGAACGTATGGATAATATCACTTGGGTCGATTTCGACCTCCTTGAAGCATTCATGAAAGAAGTATTCACAAAGATCGGCATCCCGGACAAAGACGCCGGGATCTGCGCAAACGTCCTCATCA
>CAZGIO010000075.1:0-641 GCA_964525975.1 uncultured bacterium | reverse complement strand
CGGACAAGCGGGGTATTGACTCCCACGGCATCGGCCGATTCAAACCCATATACATAGACCGCATAAAGGCCGGACAGATCAATCCGGTGACAAAGATCGACATCATCCGGGAAGCGCCTGCCACCGCCGTCCTCGACGGCAACAACGGCATGGGCCAGGTGGTCTCCCATAAAGCCATGACCATGGCCATAGAAAAAGCGAAAAAATACGGCATCGGCATGGTGGCCGTGCGCAACTCCAACCATTACGGCATCGCAGGTTACTGGCCCCTCATGGCCATAGAGCATGACATGATCGGCATCACCGGCACCAACGCCCGTCCCTCAATCGCCCCCACGTTCGGCGTGGAAAACATGATGGGCACCAACCCCATGACATTCCGCATACCCACAAACGAGGATTTGCCCTTTGTCCTGGACTGCGCCACATCAGTGTCCCAGCGGGGAAAGATCGAGACACTTTCACGTCTGGGCAAACCCACACCTGAAGGCTGGGTCATCGACAGGAACGGCCAATACATGACAGACTCCGACGCCATACTCAAAGCCCTGGTGGACGGCGAGGCAGCTCTTGTTCCCGTGGGGGGACAGGGTGAGATCACCGCAGGATATAAAGGCTACGGCTACGCCGCCGTGGTTGAG
>CAZGIO010000074.1:3716-7903 GCA_964525975.1 uncultured bacterium | reverse complement strand
GTAGATGATTATATTGCCCCGTTGTGATGAGATGGACGTCCTGTAGAACTTGACGATCTCATTTCCCCTGATCAGACCTTCAAACTCGTTAACAGCTTTCTTAAGCCTGAAATCAGGGACATTCGCCTCGGGCCTGAATATACAGTGCAGTTCAGGGGGATACTCAAAACCGCCCCAGGAAAAGGAACTCTTGTCAACATCTTCAATAAAGACATAGATACTGTATCCTATGACAAAAAGCATGAGCGCCAGCCCCACCCAGCGGAGACGCAGAACCCCTTTCAGGTATTTTTTATAAAAACCCATTCCCTTACCGTCTTTTTTCTTGTTGTCAGTCTCTATGTGCAGAAAACTGAATGCGATTGGTATCAGCGAAAAGGAGATGAAAATCGAGGCCACAAGAGCGATGACGATGGTCTTCGCAAAGGGTATATAATATACTTTCAGCTCTTCCTGAAGAAATACAAAGGGGAGCAGCACACATATCGTTGTAAACGTTGATGCTATGATGGGTACAAACATCTCCTTAAAACAGAGTGTTATGGATTCCCGTATTTTTTTACCTGAATAAAAATGCTTGTGAATATTCTCATATACCACCACCGCATTATCCACAAGCAGTCCAAAAGCCAGAGCAATACCGCTCAAAGTAAACTTATTGAGACTCTCTCCTGCGAAGAAGAGGAAGTTTACGGCGAAAGAGACAGATAGAAAGATTGACGACATGGTTATAAGCGACGGCTTGATATGACGCATAAAAGAAAACAGCACCAGGAAAATAGCGATCACAGACACCATGATCTTTATCAGTATGGAATCATAACCTTCCATGACTTTCTCGCCCTCATTGTCCGCCACTTCATAGAGAATATTGGGATATTCCTCTTTCAGCTCTTCCAGTTTCTCCTCCACTGCCTTTGACACGTTAATGGCGTTGGCTTTGGCGGTCTTTGTCAATACCACATAGACAGCGGGACGTCCGTTGATCTTATGCACCTGGATCGGTTCTTTGTCCTTGAAAGATACCTTGGCCACCTGAGACAGTTTAATGCCCTTATCCACTTCCCAGTTCTCTATATCTTCTATCTTGACATCATTTACAAATGTCACATATATACGCCGGTCAAACCGTTCAATATTGCCGATGGATATCTTTTTATTAAGACTCATTAGTTTCTGATATACAGTGCTGAAGGGTATATTGTAATATTCAATGGAATCGGGGTCATACTCAATATAGAGCTCCCTTTCCACGCCCCCCTGCACATCTATGTTCGACACACCTGGTATCTCCGACAATCTTCTTTTCAGTTCGGTCTCAGTGAACTTAGTGAGACTGTATCCGTCCATTATGACGCTGGAGAGATAAAGGCTGAAGAACGTGGTGTCTCCGATCTCCCGCGGCACATAACCGCTGACATACGGTCCCATGATGTCGCTTGGGAGAGATTCTTTCAATGATGCCATCTTCTCGTTCACGAGGAACATCTCGAAATTCGCATCTGCGTCCTTTTCCAGCTCAAGTGTGATATATGACGACCCTTCTCTCGTCACTGATGAGACTTTACTGATGCCTTTTATTGTATACATCTCCTCTTCGATCTTTGAAGAGACATATTTGATGATGTTTTCCGGCGACTGTTTGCGCCATCTTACTGTAACGTTAAGCTTGGGATGCTCCACCTGGGGCAGGTCTTCCTTCGGTATGTGATAAAAGGCATATATGCCCATGATGATTATGACAATAAACATTAAGACAAAGCCTTTGGGACGTCTTAGAACCAGATCAGAATATTTCATTTAACCCCCCGTTTTCGATTTAATAAATAGACATCCCTGGAGTAAAAAAAGTTTCAATTTCACTACATGGCATCCACTTTTTATGGATATTGAATATATCATATTTTTATTATTATTTTTATAAAAATCCGACGAAACGTCTTATTTTGGCGACAAGCGGCGGCATCTCACATGCCGTCGCCCTTATTCTTACTGAAACACACTTATTTTATCAAGAAAAATATCCGAATCATCATCTATCTTTTTCTCGCTTCCCACCACGCAGATGCCGGCTTTTCCCAGTACATCGCGGATGACTGCAGACGCGTTTTTCAGGTCTTCCTTAGTGCATGAAAGTATCTCATCGCGCTCACGCTGCAGATCATCATCACTGACACCCTTCAATATCATGTTCACAACCTTCTCCCCTTTCATGGGAGGCGTAAGAGGCCTGTCCACATCACTGATTGCGCCGATTATATATTTCAGCATCTCATCGTCAGACGGTTCCATGGCGCTCACATGCCCCGGTATACCGTCATATACTTCAAGTGTCCTGGAAAGCTGCGGATCCCTGTAAGAACAGAATGCCATATCACCGTCTCTTGTTATCACGGAAAACACACCATATGCTCCTCCGTTAACTCTGACTCTGTTCCAGAGATATCCGAATCTCAGAATATTCGCCAGGACTGAAAACGCGCCTGTATATTTATATCCAAGTCTTCTGAAATTATACCCCTTGGCCACATACTGCACCTGTCCCGGGATTGCAAGAGCCTCGTTAAGGTTTTTATCAGGTCTTGCCCCTTTGAAAGGCCTGACTGCTTCATCATTCATCCCCCTGACAACCTCTTCCCAGACAGCAACAGCGTCTTCCTTTGTGACTTCATGGTCTGTTGTAACGGATATCAGCATGCCGTCCCTGTTGAATAGAGACGCATATGTCTTTTCCAGTTCACCCTTCAGCCCGGGCCACCGCTCATCAAAGTTCATATCCAGATCCCGTATATAATCGTAATATGTCTTTCCTGATACAGACTCTTCAAAATGTTTTGTCCCGCTGTAATAAGAGGAAAGCCTCAACAGAGCAAATCTGTGTCCCGCGGCCATAAGCCCCGATTCCAGACCGGAACGTACTTCCTGGATTATCTCCTTTATCCTCTTTTTATTGTCAAATACTGCCTTATTAAGCACTTCATTCACCAGATCCATGGCTTTCGCTCTGTTCTGCCCAAGATATCTGGCTGAAACCACAAACCGGGGCATGGGTTCTTCAGGAGACTCTATCTCAGGGAAGACTTTCACATCAAAATCAAGGTTTCCCAGCAGAGAGTCTGTCTCTTTGGACAGTTCCTCATAACTGTGTTCAGAAGTGTCTATTGCGCCAAGAAGGGAAGCAGCAAGAGATACACATGCAGGGTCCGCTCCTTCGGGTATAAGTGAGTATATGCCCGTATATACGATCCCGTTCGTGGGTTGTTCCACGGCTACGACTCTACCCTCTTTCATCTCATATACCTTATGATCGATGACCTCATTGGTCTTTCTTATATCTTCCACAGAAAGTCCGGGGAGCTTTTCAAGGTCTTCAGCGCTGTCAGGTGTGTTCTGCCATTCCTTCAGTGCCTTGTTCCCCGCTTTCAGCTCGTTACGCTCCTCATCTGTCATGGATGAATAGACTTCCTCCAGCTTCTCTTCCAGAGCCTTGGTCTTCTCTTCCACCATCCCCCTTCTGGGACTCATCTGGAAAAGGACGGAATGCCCGTTTTCCACGATCACTTCCTGGAGCAGCTTCTCAAAATATCCGTCTGCAGCCAGTTCCCTGAGTCTTTTGAAATGATCTTCAAACTCAAGATAAAGATAGGGTTTCAGATCATAAAGCCATCCGTTCATAGCCGCTATATTATAGACCAGCCCTTTTGGAAAACCTCTGAAATCAGCCTCTCTCATTTTGAACTCTTTTTTGTTTATGGCAGATTCGAGGAGTTTGCCGTCAAAACCGTTCTTGACCAGGTCTGAACAGACTTCCCTTACTGTTTCTCTGAAAAGCGCTTTTTTTTCTGAGTCTGAGTTCTTTACTATGATGGAAAGCGCAGGCTGTCTTATGCCGTCATAAAAATATCCCATCACGTCTTTTCCAACACCTTTTTCTATGAGAGCCTTTCGTAAAGGCGACGCAGGTGTCTCCATAAGCATATATTCCAGTATGTCTGCGGCAAGGACTTTCAGTGAATCCTCCGCTTTACAGACAGAGAAATTATATGCGAAATATGTCTTCTCTTCCAGCGACTCCCCGTCAGAGACAGGATAAAAGTCCTGGACCTCTTTTTCTTCCTGTAAAGCCGGATGCAGGTCTATCTTTGAGTCCACAGCGACTCTGGCCTTCCCCTTGAGGTAGTTCTCCT
>CAZGIO010000074.1:0-3706 GCA_964525975.1 uncultured bacterium | reverse complement strand
GTCAGCATCTCTTCTGTGTCTGTGTCTCCATAGAGGAAAATATAACTGTTTGAAGGACTGTAATATGTCCTGTGGAATTCTGTGAAATCCTCATAAGTCAGATCAGGGATATATTCAGGGTCTCCTCCTGAAATATGCCCGTAAGTGTTATGGGGATAAAGATGTCTTGTCACATTCCTGAAGACCATTGAATCAGGTGAGGAAAAAGCGCCCTTCATCTCATTATATACAACGCCGTTAATCTGAAGCTTGCCGTCCTTTTCCTCATAACGCCATCCTTCCTGCAGGAAGATGTTCTTATTCTCATATACTTTGGGGTTGAACGCCGCATCGCAGTAAACATCCACAAGGTTGTAAAAATCCTTCTTGTTCCTGCTGGCCACGGGATACATGGTCTTGTCCGCAAATGTTATGGCATTGAGGAATGTCTTTAAAGAGCTCTTATTCAATTCCACAAAAGGGTCTTTTGATGGAAATTTCTCCGAACCGCAGAGCACGGAATGTTCCATGATATGAGCCACTCCTGTACTGTCTGAAGGAGGTGTCCTGAACCCCACGGAAAAGAGCTTGTTGTCATCGCCGTTTTTCAGATGGACAAAACGCGCTCCTGTCTCCATATGCTCATATATTCTCATCACCGCCGAGATCTCTTTTATCTCATGGTCCTCCACATGTCTGAATCCGTTGATCATCTTACTCATCATTCTCCCTTCTTAAAACCAACCGCCGTCAGCGATCTTCTCTGAAAACTCCTGTATCTCTTCATACTCCTCTTCCACCTTTTCCGAATAATCATCAAGACGTTTTGATTCAAGGAACGGTTCCGCTGTCTGCGGGAAAAGCAGATAGAGCAGTTTTTCCTTCTGGTTTTCGCAAAGGGGTACTCCGCAGCTCTCTGATTTGGGGTCTTCAAAAATTATCTGCTCCTTGCTGTAGAGCTCTGCCTCAGATGAACCTGTCACCTTCTCTCTGAACTCAGGATCGATCTCCACAGGTGTCTTTCCGTATGAGCCCTTCACCAGCGCTCTGAACGGCGCCGTTATGAGTTCATAGCGTCCCTTTATGACATTCATCACCGACTGTACACCCACGATCTGCGAAGTCGGAGTCACAAGGGGCGGATATCCCGCGTCTTTACGTACAACGGGGATCTCCTTCATGACCTCTTTTATCCTGTTAGTGGCTTTAAAAGGCTCCAGCTGAGACAACAGGTTTGTATACATCCCTCCCGGGATCTGTGCTTCAAGCACTAGATAATCAGGGGGTGAAAAATTAAACATCCTTTCCAGCTCATGCATGTTTTTCAATGCAGTGCGGAACTTCATGCGGTCCACAGCCTCTATGATAAGGTCTATCTTCTCCTCGATCTGCCTTGAAAGAACCAGCGGGAACGGCATGGGTGTGTTGAGCTTGTCGAATCCTTCAAGCTCCTTGCGCACTTTACGCAGCCTGTTATCCACTTCACTGAACACTTTCATATCACAGTTGACACTTCGTCCCATGCGTTTTGCAAAAGCGCACATCAGCTCAATGGATGGAAGAGATGATCCGCCGCTCATGGACATGAACGCTGTGTCTATGGCATCCACTCCAAGAGCCATGGCTATTACTCCGCTCAAGTGCCCGTAACCGGGAGTCGTGTGTGTATGCAGATGTATGGGCAGTGAGACCTCTTCCTTCAGCCGTTTTATCAGCTCATACGTCATGTCCGGAGACAACAGTCCCGCCATGTCTTTCACGGTTATGATATCCGCTCCCATGGCCTGCAGCGACCTGGCGTAGTCCAGAAAATAATCTGTGTTAAATACAGGACCCGTTGTATATGCTATGGCGGCATCAAACATGCCCCCTTCTGATTTCACTGCGTTTACAGCGGTCTTAAGGTTGTTCGGGTCGTTTAACGCGTCGAATATACGCATGACTCCAACACCGCTTTTTACAGCGACCTGATTAAACTCCGTCACAATATCATCGGGATAAGGGTTATACCCGAAAAGGTTCTGCCCCCGGCACAAAGCTCTGATGGGGATAGACGGGCCCAACACATTATATACAGCCTCAAGCCTCTCCCACGGGTCTTCATTTAGATACCTCATCGAGGCATCCAGCGTGGCTCCGCCCCAGGCTTCGATACTGTTGAGGTCGACATTTTTCATTATGTCGAGGACATATAATATTTGCTTGGTGGTCATGCGTGTTGCAAGCAGGCTCTGATGGCCGTCACGCAATGAAACATCGTTAAAGCGTATTTTCATAGGGAGCCTCCCTTTCTTTTACGAGGAGACTATAACATAATCTAATCATGTTTCAATACAATTCGGAAGACGTATGACCATAATTATCATTGACACAACAACTCTTTTCATTATCATATTGGATATCAATCTGGAGGAAAAATGGAACTTAAAAATTATGTGAAAAAAGGACAGATAATCTTTTGCGATGAAACCGTTTCAAAAGAAGAAGCTATCTCTGTCCTCTGCAGCAGCCTGTCGGAAACTTATGGCCTTGATCTGAAGACGATCGAAGACGCGGTCTTCGACCGTGAAAAAAAACTCACCACAGGCATAGGCGGCAGCGTTGCCATACCCCACGCCCGCATAGAGGGAATCGACAACTTTTATGTGGCCATGATGATATGCAGGAAAAGCATTGATTTTTCCTCTCTGGACGGAGAACCTGTGAAGATCGTCACACTCCTTCTCTCACCCTGCAGAATGGTAAAGGAACATATCGCCCTTATCTCCAGGATATCCTATTTCCTCACGGAACCGGAGACCCACGACCAGCTCCTTAAAGCTGAGACCGTGGAAGAAGTGGCTGTCCTGGCTCAAAAGTTCTGAAGATTTCTTGATTCCGGGTTCATAAACAGGGGCAAGTACGCCCTTTATTGATATATATATCCATCTTTACCCCTCTCCGGGACACTTTTGTGACATGATCCATATAATATCTTCATCGCTAAATATAAAAGACCCATACTTTTTCTTGAGTGAGTTTTCAACCTTAATGAACCAGGTGTGATTCACTTGGATAATTCCGGGGAGAGATCAAAAGATTATTACAGATCCGGTAAGCAGACGGATTTTTTCAGACTACACTCATGGGATGATGCAGGATAATTATTTAAAGACGCTCCCTGTCTCTCTCTGCCAGAGGAGCAGGTCCATGGATTCCATGGGTATTTTTTCCCTGCGGCAGAAAGCCCTTAGCCTGTCCTCTATCTCCAGATAACGCGAAGGGGTAAGTGATTTCGGTATCTCATCTATGATACCCAGTCTTACCATGTTTTTCAGTATATGCCGGTCCAGGATAGCTATATCCTCACCGAAGCCTATGTTTCTCAGATAATGGCCTGCTTCCTTCCATCCCATGCCCTTGATGTTTTTTATGAGAAACCATCTTTTTTCTTTCACTGTCCCGTACTGTTCAAGACGTCGTCTCACGACGATCCTTCCACCTTCAGAAAAAAAATCACGGGCTGCTAATATATATCTTGTCTTATTGTTAAGGAACCGCACTGGATAGACCTGCTCCCGAATCTCATCAAAGCCCCCGGTATAAAGCGCTCCTGACTTTTTCAGACGCCCCACAGCCTCCCAGCAGACATAAGCGCCCGACTGCGGCGTGAGAAGACAAAATACCAGCTCTTCGAAAAGCGCGCGCTCATCACCCTTTTCCCAGACAGCCCTGTATCCAGCCCTGG
>CAZGIO010000073.1:3325-8031 GCA_964525975.1 uncultured bacterium | reverse complement strand
CTGAGAACACTTTCCCATCTCTTACGCCGCGCAAGTTTTCCGCCATCTACCAGTCTTTTCTCAAAGCATCGTCGCCATACCCCTCGGCAAGATCCGGCAGGATCTCTATGATCATGTCAGGATCAAGGGTATAGAGACTTTCAAAACCGATCCGGGGGTAAAGCAGCTCTCCGTCATAGGCGTTTTCACATCCCAGCAGATGCAGCAGTTCCCAGAAAAAATCACCTTTACCGAGGATATACATATTTTTCAATGATCCGGGCTCACGCCCAACGATAACAAGGAGACGGATGCCTGAAGGTTCTGACGGGACAAGAGCGGCAAGGCCTCTTTTCATCTTTTCCGCCGCCGATTCCGCCGCAGCGCTTTTGTCATACCATTTCCCCATCGCTTTCAAACTGTCATAGATGTCCTCAAAAGTCCTGTGGGGCAATGCCATATATTCGATCCCCGCTTTATCCAGAAAAGCCATGGTCTCACGTTCCTCTTCATATAGAAAGACCATATCCGGCTCCAGGCTCACGATCCGTTCACGGGAAGGATTCAACGGGGATCCCATGCGCACTGCGTCTGATCCGTCGGGTATGACACAATAATCAGTCACCGCGACCAGGCTTTTTCCCTCACCCAGGGCGACTATAAGATCAGTCAGCCCCGGAGCCAAAGAGATGACGCCCCCGGCGTAAACTGCCCCGGCAAATACCGTGATTATCAGCAGGAGGACCGCGGCCTTAACCTTTGACGGCATCCCGTATCCTTTTGGCCATGGCATCCGCCGCTTCAAATATCTCATCTTTGTTTAACGTAAAATATTCCCCATCTCTGTAAAGGAGTTTCCCGTCCACATAGACTTTCTTCACATCCTCCGCTGATGCGGAATAGACCAGGTGTGAAACGGGGTCATACAAAGGTCTCATCCCGGCCCGTTCCATGCTAACGACTATGAAATCCGCCTGCTTGCCTATCTCAAGGCTGCCGGTGACATCATCGAGCCCCAGAGCTTTCGCGCCGTTGATCGTTGCCGCTTCCAGTATGGAATAAGCGCCGCAGACTTCAGGGTCAAGTGTCACGCCTTTGTGGATCAATGAAGCCAGCCTCATCTCATTGAACATATTGAGACTGTTATTGCTTGCCGCTCCGTCTGTTCCAAGTGTCACATTGACACCTGCCTTCATCATTGCAGGTATGGGAGCTATACCGCTGCCCAGTTTCAGATTGCTGGAAGGATTATGGGATACACTGACGCCCCTGTTTTTATAGATCTCAATATCCTCATCCGACAGCCAGACTGAATGAGCGGCTATGGTATTCTCATCAAGGATACCGAGACGGTCCAGATAAGCCGCGGGACTTTCATTTTCACGAGCTTCCTTCACCGCGCCCTGTTCACCTTTTGTCTCAGCCACATGTATATGATATCTGGCTTTCATCCTCCGGGCGAATTTTTTTGTCTTTGTCAGCAGGTCTGAAGAACACGTATATGGCGAATGAGCGCATACTGAGATCCTGATGCTGTCGCTGCCGTGATATTTTTTGAAGAGTCTTTCCAGATGCTCCAGCTGCTCATCGGGAGTCTTGGAATCGGGAGTGGGAAAATCGATGACGCCTTCACCGAGAAGCGCGCGCATGCCCGCAGAAGTTACTTCCTCAGCCATGACATCCTCGAAGAAATACATATCTGAAAAAAGCGTGGTGCCCGACGCCAGCATCTCCAGCATGGCAAGCCTGACCCCCCAGCGTATAAAATCCTCATCGATCATGCTTTTTTCAATGGGCCAGATGTATTTGTTCAGCCACGTCATGAGAGGGAGATCATCTGCAAGCCCCCTGAAAAATGACATGGGAGCATGTGTATGGGTGTTAACAAGTCCCGGCATGATGACTGCGCCATCCATATCCTGTCTGTTTTCCTCGGGATACATCTTTATCATGTTTGACGCATTGCCCACATCCGCTATCTTGCCGTCTCTTACAAGCAGCGCGCCGTCATGCCATATCTGCTTCTCCCCATCCATGGTCACTACTAATGCATGAACATATAACATGTCTCCCCTTTCTTTATTGCCTCATCCGAATTTTTTCACTTTTTCAAGAAGATAAGGCAGAAGCTGTTTTTTTCTGGACAGTATATTCCTTAAAAGATACGTATTTTCTTCAAACAAAGGATATTCAAGGCTGGTGATGAACTCATGGCTCCCTGAAAGAAGCAGATAACTGTTAAGTTTTGTGATATCCGTTACCATAAGGGCGGAAAATAGAGCGTTTCTGCTTTTACAGATATGGGCAAGAGCAGAGAGCAGTTCCTGTTTTCTTTCGAGCACCACATCAGGTGAGACCACTTCTATCTGACTCACGGTAAAGAGATGTTTTCCCGGCCTGTATTCCTTTATATCCGTCTCCAGTATCTCCGAAGCCTGCTTTTTCATGATGGCCGAAGAGACAGACATGATCTCATTGCCGAACTCCTCTATATCCAGTCCGGCTACAAGTGCAAGGTATTCGCTTATCCTGCGGTCTTCATCCGTTGTGGTGGCTGACTTCAGCAGCACAGTGTCGGAAAGGATCCCCGCAAGGAGGAGAGATGCTGTTGTCCTGGACAACGGCACATGGTTTTTTTTGTAAAGGTCAGCAATGATGGTGGCCGTGGAACCCACGGGCCTGTTCATAAAAGTTATGGGATAATCAGTATGGAGATTGCCCAGCCTGTGATGATCAATGATCTCACGGATCCTGAAATGCTCGATCCCGTCCACAGCCTGAGCGGACTCATTATGATCCACCATGATAATGTCATATGCGGGAGGACGCATGATATCGCCCTGTGAAAGTATCCCTGTAAGCTGGTTGTTCTCATCCACCACAGGGAGGCACCTGGAGATACTGCGGTTGAGCTCATCCTGTATTTTTGAGAGATAGTCCTCTGGAGAGACAGGCTTCAATGTGTAATCACCCATCTTGCTCACAGGAGTGGAATAGATGGAAAGCCAGGACGTCCGTGCTGTCCCGAAGGGCGATATGAGCACTGAGACACCATTTTCCTCGGCCTTCTTCTTCAGTCTGGTGCTGATGACCTTCCCGCCGGTGATAATAAGGGCGCGCACGCCGTAATCGATGGCATGCTCCTGTATATCCTCCCGGTTTCCCACGATCACCACGGTGGATCCGGGAGGTTCAGCCTCCAGATACTCCCTGAATGTCTCCTTTTCCATGGCTATCACCAGCATGCGGGAGTCAAACATCTCCGCTGTGTTAAAGAGGGTGACAGGCTGAGCTTTCAGAGTAGCCATGAGATGATCTATGCTTGTGGCTATGATCTTGCTCCGTTCAGGAGAGACCTTTTTAATCATATTCTGCGCAAAAGCGTTATAGTGAAGAGCCGCCACATACTCCCCGCTGTCGCTGACAATGGGAACCATCTTGAAATTTTCTTTTTCAAGGAGAGTAAGGGCGTTCCAGAGAGACTCGTTCTCATGGAGATACACAGGCTTTTCTGTCATGTAATACTTCACTTTGGGTGTGAGGTCGCTCACCACGGGAGGAGCATCCACGCTGAAGCGGTTCAGTATATACGCGGTCTGGGGGTTGAGTTTCCCCGCGCGCACGCCCTGATAACGGCCATCACCATCATGATTTTTCAACTCAGCGTAAGCGATTGCGCTGACCACTGAATCCGTGTCGGGGTTTTTATGACCTATCACATAAACAGCTCTGGCCATGGTACCTCCTAACCCTTTGAAAGCACGATCTTATAAAATTTCTTTTTTCCCACTTTCAGCATCATCTCGCCGTTATCATCAAATGCAGAGTCCTGCACCTCATATTTAAAATCACTTACTTTATCACCGTTTACAGAGACTCCGCCCTGTTTGATCAGCCGTTTGGCTTCACTTTTTGATTCGGATATTCCGCAGTAAGCCATGAGAGAACTCAATTCCCTGTTTTCCTCCAGGCCGTTCTGTGTCACATCAAAAGCGGGCAGGGCTGCGGAGTCAGATCCGCCGGCGAAGACGGCTTTCGTAGCTTCCAGGGCTTTTTCCGCCTCTTTGCCGCCGTGTGTTATCTTCGTGGCTTCGAAGGCAAGGATCTCTTTGGCTTTATTAAGCTGCGCGTCTTTCCAATCCTCCATCTCCCGGATCTGTTCCAGGGGAAGGAAGGTAAAGAGTTTCAGCAGTTTGATAACAGAC
Source organism: uncultured bacterium (assembly GCA_964525975.1). Classification (GTDB taxonomy): domain Bacteria; phylum Macinerneyibacteriota; class Macinerneyibacteria; order Macinerneyibacteriales; family DSCS01; genus CAZJQC01. Next base: position 3,847 of record CAZGIO010000073.1, on the reverse strand, counting down.
GCGTCTTCCACATTGCGCCAGTACTGAAAATACTCATATGGTGAAAGTTTATCCTTATCGAGCCATACAGCGCCCTTTTCCGTCTTGCCCATCTTCTTTCCGTCTGCTGTGGTAAGCAGCGGCAGCGTAAAGGCATGGACTTCTTCCCCTTCCACACGCCTTATCAGGTCCTCGCCTGCAAGTATATTGCCCCACTGGTCGTTGCCGCCCATCTGAAGCATGCACTTTTCCCGCCTGAACAGTGTGAGGAAATCAAAGGCCTGAAGTATCTGATAGTTGAACTCTATAAAAGACAGTCCACGTTCCAGGCGCTGCTTATACGCTTCTGCGGCTATCATCCTGTTCACACTGAAATGACGGCCGATATCTCTTAAAAACTCTATATAATTCAGCTCATAAAGCCAGTCTCCATTATTCATGAGCCGGGTCTTGTCAAGATCCAGGAATTTTGCGAATATCTTCTTGAAAGCGTCTATGTTGTAGTCGATATCCTCTCTGGATATCATCTTCCGCATCTCTGTC
>CAZGIO010000073.1:0-3315 GCA_964525975.1 uncultured bacterium | reverse complement strand
CTGCTCTATTTTGATGGCGTGATGCGCTTTGATGTGAACGGCACGGACGCGGACTGCCTGAATTATGTGGAGGCGCTGGACAATCTGTCCGTCAGCATGTTTGGCAGCAGCGGCATCAGCGATGTGTTTACCGCCGCCCAGGAGGGCTATGGGTCTGTGCCCCGCGCGCTCCATATGCATCATGGCCATGACAGGGAGAAGATGGCCCACATGGAGAGAATCCCCGGTGGGGTCAAAGCCTGTGTAAAACGTCACCGGTTTTTCAAGCAGTTTTATTACCTTTTCCTCATCTGTCACATTCTCGATGAAGCCTCTCTCTTTCAATGTAAAATATACGTTGCTCATAATATTCTCCTCTGTCTGTTTTATGTCTAAATAATAGATAATCGAACGTGAAAGTCAAGCATATAGGGGGGCTTTTGCCCCCCTCTCTGTTACTTTTTACCCCAGATGCGGGTATTAAGGTTAAACTGTTCCACTATGCCGATGACAAGGTTCAGGTAATCAAAATACTCCCCCAGGACATTTTTATCAAACAGAGTCCTGGCAAATGTGGGTTCGAAAAGGTCTTTCTGTACAGTCACGGCAACATACATCTTGCTGTCTATGAACGATATATAGAGGGGTTTGCCGTGTTCTTTTCTGAACTTGAGTATCTTTTCCATAAGGTCGGGAGTCAGTATATACCGCGACTCGATCTGGTCCTGTCCGTATACTGCAAACTCTTTCTCAAAATCCGGATTTTCCAGTTTGACAAGCTCACCGCGGAACTTGTTCATCTTCTGGAAAGCGGATCCGATGAAGGACCCGAACATCTTCTCAGCGGTATCAGGCAGCACCAGCGTCCTGGTGATAAAATTCTTGTTGAAATCAGCGATAAAGAATATACCCCTGAAAATATCATGCCACTGTGTATGCCTGTTGCCTTTGCTGTCCCTGGTCTCAGTCTTATATTGAGCCCTTATTTCAGAAAATTCCACTTCTGTCTTGCCGATGGTGCCTGTCACCATATCCTCACCGCGGTATCTGTCAGGTGATTTCAGAAAGAGCCCGCTTCTGCGGAACTCAGATTCCGGTATAAGAGCCTGGGGTATGTATGTCATGCCCGGCTGGATAAAATCGATGATCCTGGTGACCACCTGGTCCTTATATTTGGCTTTAAACTCCTTTATGGGTTTCTGAGCCATGATCACAAACACAAATCCCGCCAGAAAAAATCCCAGGGCAGGCCAGAGCAGCCATTTAGCCGGTGATGTGAACCTGCCCAGCAGCAGCAGGCCGCCGGCGACAAACAATATGGTGATCCAGTTAAAGTATTTGACCTTTATGGTCTTCCTTAATTTCTCCAGTTCGGCCAGGGCGCCCCTCAGGCGCCCGTCCACAAAACTGAAAAACTCCTCTTTTGTCTTCATTAGTCCCCCCCTGTCATTTATGCGTTAAAGAGCCCCCCTACATCCACGTTTTTCCTCTCCTCAGGCGGTATTTCAAACAGCTTGCGCGCTTTAAACTTGCCCATGCCTGCTATGATGCTGTTGGGGAAGACCTGTATTGAAGTATTGAAATCCGTAACAGATGCGTTGTATGCCCTGCGGGCTGCGGCTATCTGTTCTTCCACATTGTTCAAAGTGGACTGGAGATGCATAAAGTTCTCATTAGCCTTGAGCTGAGGATAGTTTTCCACGGCTACCATGATATTCCGCATGAGACCGGTCATCTGACGGTCAATGTCAGCCTGAGTGTCGGGATCCCCGCTTTTGACAGCTTTTGCCCTGAGTTCTGTGATCTTTGTCAGTGTCTCGCTCTCATGTTTCATATACGTCTTCACAGTGTTGACAAGGTTGGGAATAAGGTCATAACGTTTTTTCAGCATGGCATCGATGGATGCGAATGCGTTATCCACGCTGTTCCTTTTATGTATCAGGGAATTATAGATGATAATGGGTATGATAATAAATATAAAAGCTAAAACACCAATAATAACAAGCATTGTTCCTCCTTTATTTCATCGTTTTTTTCAGAGTCTCAACCCGCAGCTCAGGGCCACACCCACGCGCTCGGGGATCTCATCTTCATCAAAATTGAAACCGGCGTCTCCGGGAGCCATCATGGCGCCTATATCCATCTTGAAGATGGAGAAATCAAGGCCCAGGCCGCCTGTGAGTATAAGGTTTGAATTTTCCAGCTTTTCACTGAGTCCGGGAGTGAACATCATGCCCCCTCTGACCCTCAGGAAAGCGAACGCCGCTTCCGCGCCTAATCCGATATTCCTCACATCAGTATAATCTCCGTCAACTTTAGTAAGGTCCGCATCTGCGGTAAGCAGTAAAAATCCTGCGGGTTTGAACGCCGCGCCTATTCTCGCTTCCGTGGGCGGTGTATATCCTTCAGGAGCCATTCCCTCTATCTCATCCCACTGGATCTCACCTACGATAAGATTTCGCACCATAAGCCCGGCGGAAAGACTTTCTGTGATCTGAGCATACGCCGATACATCAATACCCAGTGTCTGTCCCTCATAGGGATCGGCAAATTTTTCCGTAAATATATTGTCGTCTCCGCCGTCTCTGAAATCATCCACCACGATCCGGTCACTGTAATTATACCCTTTTATGATCTTGATATTGCCCCCTACTCCCACAGCCAGAGGCCCGGCGGCAAACTTTTTGGAAAGAGATACGATAAACTCGTTCATGAGTATACCGTTTACCACCACTTCACTGTTGTTGTTTTCCAGTCCGTAAAGGCTGCTGTCGGTGATCTCGCCTCTGCTTGTCACGAGAAAGTCATAGATCTCATCATATTCACCTGGATCAAAAACAGAATCGCCTGTATTAAGCTGAGTAAGCACATCACTGATAATAGTATCGATCTCAGTCTGCAGTTCAGACTCTGTCCCTGTGAAACCTCCGTCCAGAAGTTCCTGCCGTATGGACTCCCTTGAGAGATAATCCATGGGTATGGTCCTGAGCAGACTCGTATCAACTTCAGATGAGTAAAACTGTGAATCGGATATGGCTGTGATACCCAGTGAGACGTTGAGGCCTCCCACTTTCTGGAAATTGAAGAAGACTCCTGCGCCAAGGGAAAGGTTCGCCCCTACGCCATTGTCATCAAAATCAGAAAGAATGTCTCTATAGTCATTATACAGCGCTTTGAACTTGTCCACATACAAAGGAGCATTCCACTCATCCGCGCCATTCAGGACATCTGAAAGAAACTCATCATACATGGTGTCTATGGTCTCAAAATCGCTGATATGTGGACTGAGGTTCTGGATCACGTCAAAACCAAGGTCGACTTCCATTCCAAATGTAT
>CAZGIO010000072.1:0-8032 GCA_964525975.1 uncultured bacterium | reverse complement strand
CAAGGAGTATTTTTGCAAGGGTGAGCCTCATCTTTTCCCCTCCGGAGAGTCTGCATGCGAGCCTGTCTTCAAGACCTTTCAATCCAAGACCCGTGAGCACCCGCTTTATCTCCGTCTCATATTCCAGTCCACCTTCCATGAGGTAGCGGTCCCAGAGCCGTTCATACTCAGTCAAAGCATCGTCATCATCCTTCATCTTTTCCGCCGCAGCTTTCACATCCTCATGGAGCATGAACAGATGAGCGAAATTACTCAGCAGTTCTTCCAACACTGTCTTAACGGAGCTGAAACTGCTGGTCTGCCCCAGGAGAGAGACTTTTATTTTTTTAGCCGAGGAGATATCACCTTTGTCAGGCAGTTCCATTCCCGCCAGCAGTTTGAAAAGCGTTGTCTTCCCGGCGCCGTTCCGTCCCACCAGGGCGTATGTACACCCTTTCCGGAGATGAACGCTCACACTATCTAAGATAATATATCCGTTATATGTCTTTGTTATATTTTCGCATCTAATCACTGACATGCCTTATCACACCTTTTATACCCATTGCTCTTAATGCCTTTAATACCGTTTTCACGCGCCCTCTTTTCAGAGGCCCTATAAGTACTTTGTATAAACCGCCTTCCCTTGCCACACTGGCATCAACGCGGCCGAGTTTATTTTTCAATCTCATTGCGTTGTTTTTTGCGCGGAAAGCTCCCGCCTGGACATATATCTTCTCCACTGCATTATCCGCTTCAGTGGAAATCAGCACATAAGCGGTTCCTTTTTTCAGGATGCCCAGTTCATCCGCAGCTGCCCGTGACAGGTCTATTATCCTCCCTTTTACAAAAGGCCCTCTGTCGTTCACGGTGACAAATACATATCTCCCGGTATTCAGATCCGTTACTTTCAGCCGCGTCCCGAACGGCAGGGTCTTGTGCGCAGCGGTCATCTGATTCATGTCATATACTTCACCACTGGCGGTCTTTCTTCCATGGAACGGCTTTCCATACCAGGAAGCAGTGCCTTTTTGGGAAAAAGAGTAAACCGTTTTAACGCTGAAAAACAGGATTAAAATTAATATGAGACCTTTAAGATATATTCGATCATATTTTCTCAAATATTTCCCTGACTTTATCCACATCATCCCTGTATTGCCCCAAAGCAAGCATAAGAAGTATGCGCGCCTTTATCCCTCTAAGATCATAGGAGAATATCGCTCCAATATCATGAAGGTGCTCGCCGCCCCCTTCGTAAGCATAATCTCCCAGGACACGGCCCATATAACAACGCGATGATATCACAACAGCCACACCGCGGCTTATGGCCTTTTCTATACTGCCGGTGATCCAGTTTGGAAGGTTCCCCCGGCCGAAAGCTTCGACCACTATCCCCTTATAACCCATATCAACGAGTGAATCCAGAATATCTCCGTCCATCCCCGCATAAGCCTTGACCAGCGCCACTCTCTGCTCAATATTGCTTGAATTTACTTTGATTCTCTTATAAGGTTTGAAATAAAATATGACCTGATCATTATCCACGAGACCCACAGGGCCGAAAAGAGGTGATTTGAACGTAGCCACATTGGAAGTGTAGGTCTTTGTCACATCGCGTACTGCATGTATCTCATCATTCAGCACAAGAGTGACGCCTATGTCCTCTGTATAGTCATCGGAGACCACGGTCTTCAAAGCGCCCCATATGTTCCTGGGACCGTCCCCGCTCAACTCGTCCAGGGTCCTCATGGCCGCTGTGAGCACAACGGGTTTTTTTGTCTTCAGCACAAGTTCCAGGAAAAACCCTGTCTCCTCCAGAGTGTCTGTACCATGTGTGATCACCACGCCGTGATAATCCTCTTTCATGCGTTCATCGATGAGCTCAGCAAGTGACTGCCACAGTTCAGCGTTCATATAGGGGCTTGGAATATTTGAAAAAGTCTCTATCTCAAGTTCCGCAAGGCCTTTTACCGGCGGCAGATAGCGCACAAGATCATCAGCCTGCAGAGAAGGGACAGCCCCTCCTTTTTTCTTATCTATCTTCATGGCGATTGTGCCGCCTGTTGTGATGAGCAATATTTTTTTCAAAGTTTCTCCTTGACGAATTTATCGATATTCACGTTATTTCCCACGATAATAAGCGTATCCTCTGCCTCGATCATATAATCGGAATCAGGTATAAGCGTGGTCTCGTTCTCATTGTTCTTCTTAATAGCCACCACGTTTATGGAGTACTTCTGTCTCAAACCGGTATCTTTCAAATGTTTTCCCACGAGATATTCAGGTGATTTGAAATGAACGATGGAGTTTCCGTCAGTCAGAGGAACAGCTTCCTCGACGCTTCTTCTCAGAAGAGTGTTTGCCAGTTTTTTACCCATCTCCACTTCAGGGAAGACGATCATATCAGCTTCCAGTTTCCTCAATATCTTTTCCTCGATCATTGTGGAAGCTCTGGCTATTACTTTCTTTACCCCCATCTCTTTCAATATAACAGTGGTAAGCAGGTTCTTCTCGAAATCCTCGCCCATGGTCACGATGGCGGCGTCTATTTCGTCCAGGGGAAACCTTTTCAGAGCAATCTCATTGGTGGCGTCAAGAATAACGGCATTGGTCACTTTGGACTGCACCTGCTTGATCATCTCTTCATTGTTGTCGAAGACCATGACCTCGGCATTTCCTTCGAGCAGTGTATCAAGCACACTCATGCCAAAACGTCCCAAACCTATTATCAGATATTTTCCTTTAGGCATACAGACTCCTATCCGACCATTATACCGGTCTCTTCGGGGTACGTCACAGGCGCCGTCTCAGGCTTGCTTAAAGCCATGGCTAGTGTGATCGGTCCCAGTCTGCCCACAAACATCGTGAGCATTATAATGGATTTGCCTGCCGCTGACAAGTTCCCAGTTGCCCCCGTTGAGAGTCCCACAGTTCCGAAAGCGGACATAAGCTCAAATAGAAGATCATGGATATTTAGATCCTCTGAAAGCATCAAAAACAGCATCATGACAAAGAGATAAGCGGCGGATATAATGATCAACGACACCGCTTTGTGGACCATCCTGTGTGGTATGCGTCTCTTAAACGCGTCCACGGATTCCCTGTTTTTCACCGTAGCCCACACCGTGGCAAACAATATTCCAAATGTGGTGGTCTTCACTCCGCCTCCCGTCGATCCCGGCGAGGCGCCGATAAACATGAACATCATGGTCATGAAAAGGACCGGATAACTCAAACCAGCGGTGTTCAATGTGTTGAATCCGGCGGTCCTCGGTGTTACAGACTGAAAAAAAGAGGCCAGTATCTTTTCATTCAGGGGCATCCCCGCCATGAGCCTGTTATTTTCTATGATAAATATCACCACGGCACCCACAATAATAAGCACCGCAGATGTAGTAAGCACAAACTTGGACTGCAGGAGAAGCACTTTTTTCCTGTTTTTCGAAGGCTGGAAGACATCCAGTATCACAACAAAACCCAGCCCGCCTATGATAATAAGAAACATGACAATGACATTTACCGACAGATCCCCCCGAAAAGCTTCGAGACTGTTCGAGAATGTTGAAAACCCGGCATTGCAGAATGCCGAGACTGAATGAAACACCGAATGATAAAGCGCTTCCCCCACTGTCTTGAATGAGTTGTGCCATCTGGTGAAAAGCAGCGTGGCGCCCAGTATCTCTATGGTAAATGTTATTGAAAGTATTTTCCCGATGATCTTCTGCACATCCCCTGCGAAATCCGTACTGAGCACATCGGTCATCATAAAACGTTCTCTGAAGGACATGGACTTAAAAAAGAATATGGAGAGAAACGAAGTGAACGTCATAAGTCCAAGTCCGCCTATTTGTATAAGTATCAGGATTATAGTCTTCCCGAACATGGTGAAATATGTGGCGGTATCCACTACTATGAGCCCGGTCACACAGACAGCAGAAGTGGAAGTGAACAATGCGTCGATATAGGGCATGCTTCCAGAAGCAACAGTGGCTCTGGGCATGGAAAGCAGAAGGCTGCCCAGGATGATCACCCCGAGAAAAGAAAAAATAAATATCTGTTCCGGTTTAAGTTTGATCCCTGTGGCCACCACTCTGTTGATCTGTGAAAGTTTAAACAGAAACATGTAAAAGATGAAAAGCTGTACGATCAGATGTCTGTATTGGGCAAAGCCAAGGTTCTCGATGGTCGCTGCGGCATAAAGGAGAAGGAGCAACGATGTCACTGCGTATAATGTCTTATGTTTTCCGAATTCCTCTTTAACCGGCCTGTTGATAAAAAGCATGGCTATATTATCAGCCACAAGAAGCCAGAAAAGAATAACAGCTCCTTTATAAAGCAGCTGTTCAGTGGCTTCTGACAGGTCAAATCCCATATTAAACAAAAATGAGAGCAGCACCAGGATAGTGGAGGCAAAAAGCGCTCCATTGACTATTCTTATTATCCGTTCCTTGATCATACGTGTAAAGTATATAATTAACCGTGATATTGTCAAGATTTAAGGGCGGAGTATTTTTCTCCGCCCTTTTTACCTAAATTATATCAAAAAGAGGTCCACTATGAGGTCCAGCCCCATCATCTTGAAGATAAGAGCCAGGATAAGAACCACGATCAACGCGCCTTTTATAAGGTCCTGAGCCTTAAGTGTCCCCAGGAGAAGGGGTTCTTTGCTCAGGTATGCGCTGGCTGCGTACAGCTCTTCACCTATAAGGGTGTAGTCACATGCGGCGATAAAGAACGGCAACTGTGACGTGGAGTCTGTTCCGGCGATCTGTATGGCGCCCACTGTATTGGCTGTCTCGGCCATCATGAGAGATTCAGCCCAGAACATGCCCAGGAGAAAGACCGTAGCCGGTTTGTCTCTCACCATGGAACCATTTACAGCAGCGGCATAGTCAAACTGCCCCACAGAGGCAAGATAAACCATGTCGTCGGTGAACAGATCCACTCGCCCGGCGGCCATATAAGCCTCTTTCACCACATCCTGCGCCACTGTAAGCACTACAGGGTCCTTGATAGGCACAGTAAACGGTGTCTCATAGGTTGCAATCTGTTTTGCCACAGGTCTGAGTATATTCAGAGATGCAAGTGTAGCAATATCATCGATGGTGGATGTGCCCGGTATGTAAAACACCGGACGTCCCATCTCTGTGGCGCGCCCAACGGCATCATCGATGGCGTCAAGTCCGGCGATCTTCCTGATAAAGAGAGATTTCCCTCTTTTCGCCTGCCTGATCAGATACATGATCAGAAGGACAAATGCAACTGCCCAGAAAAACGCTCTGATCCTGTCTGAATAAATATACTGAGTCTTTGAAAGTGTCTCATCAGTTATAAAGGGTCCTATTCTGTTCCCTTCGTCATCTATTCCATAAACATCCACTTTTACAAGGGAATTACCTTTTGGAGTCCCTATGGAGTTGAGATATATCGCCTGAGTATTTCTAAACTCGAAATTATTTACAAGTTCACCTTCAACAAATATATCCAGGCTATAGGCGGTTATCTCTTCCGGGGTATTGCCTGGCATAAACTCCAGTTCCACTGAAACCCCGTTATCATCAGGTGTATCATAGATGTTTAACTCTCCTGCCGGTTCGATGTTCTCCTGTGCAAACACAGGTAACGCGGCAAGACATATTATCATTAAAAATATAATCTTTTTCATCATTACCCTCCTATGGTCTGCTTCAGAAGCGGCCACCAGTCATTGAATATGAAGTTGATCCTGCCGATAAAGAGGCTGATCCTGCCCATAAACGTATACCCGAAAGAAGCGCCAAACCCTATCATAAGATAGGCAAGTGCAGGTTTGTTTGCAAACCGCACGGCTCTGTTGGAACTTTTCAACGAGAAGAAGAAATATATAAGGACCACGATGACACCGAAGACAAGGAGCGGACCGTTTATCGCATCCAGAAACGTACCGAAACCAGGCGCTTTGAAAAACGCGGCGATCTTGGAACCGTTGAGCAGAGGTGCTCCGAACTGATCTGTTACTGTACCGTTGATCTGTGTCAATATATTGGTCTTAAAAGAAGTGACTATGGCATAGCCGCTCCAGAAACCCACTGTGATGGCAATGGGATACCTGCTTAACCACTCGCCTTTTTTGGAAAACCGTGCAAGATAAAGAAGACCTATCATTGTAGCTATAATCAATGATATGATCTCAATGACATGACCGTTTCCCACTGCTACTACAAGAGGATCCACCACTTTTCTCATGATGATCTGAGAAAAAGTCACAACAACTGTGTAACCCACCATGGTACCCACAAAAAGATGCTCTGCAAATTTATAGAGAGGATTATCTTTCCAGAGGAAAGAAAATATGGCAAGGGTCAACAAGACTGCCACTGTATACCAGAATAACATAACCTACCTCCTTACCTTTTCTTCTCTGCTTTGCGTTTGAAATAATAACCCAGGTTACCCACAACAATGAGGATAATCACGTAAAAATGTGAGAACACCTGTGAACTCATACCTTTTCTTGCGGTATATCTTGAACTCACATGTTCTTTGATCTCATCTTCTGAAAATGCAGGAGTATAGATCTGTTCATTGTATTTTGCAAGGTCTTTACCCTCATAAAGTCCCGACAGATATGTTTCTGTATCTGAACCGATCAATTCTGTTTCAAGACGGGCAGTCAGCTCTTCATATTCAGCGGCTCCCCTGAGTCCGCCCATCATCCCGATCATCTGTTTTGTCTGAAGGAAGGGATAAAATTCCGCGGCGGAGACAGCCGTGATACCTGTGCCGATCTTCTTTCCGTAGAGGGTATTGGCATATGTCACCCAGAAACGGGGATAAGATGTTCCTGATATTGTGACTATCATGCCTATTTGTTTATAATTATTTATCCTGTTCAGCAGAGGGAGTTCAGTACTGAGATTGCCGTAATAGTCCTTCACAAGGAAGGATCTGATATCGGTTCCGAAAGCGATGACAGCAGCTGTCATGGGATAGGGATAACCCATAAAGACAAAATCTTCCCCGTATACCGCGCCGTACTCCTTTGCTATATAAGCTGTCAGACGTCTTGCAAGATCGATCGTATCAATAAATCCTGACCATGTAACCACAGGCACATCTCTCATGAAAGCATGCCTTAACACAGACATGGTCATGGGATCCAGCTCGGCATTAGTGGAAGGGCTGTAGTCAAAAGTCAAAAGGAGGCCCATGGGCTGATCCGGATTTTTCTGATTATGTTCATATATTGCTTCCACTTCATTATAGATGTTTTTCACTTCAGGGGAGATTGTGGGCGCATAAGTCATGTTTAATACAAAAGGAATGACCACGACGATAAACATGGCCAGATAAAGATATTTTTTTTCTATTGACATGAGTCTGTCAAACCATGGTTTTTTGCTCATTCTCCACCTCCCAGATATGATCTTTCTATACCAAGGACGATCTTTATGGATGTAGCCACTATACCCAGGCCTACTCCGATGAGAACGCCTCTCATGGCAGCAGTTGTGGGTATGTTCATGAGCCAGGCTGTAATATCGTCAAAAACAAGAAGGGGACCGAAAGCCACTCTTCCCACCATGACTATCACGCCGGAAATAAGCAGGACAGTGGCAAGCCAGGTGCGGGCCCTGAAAGCTCTGTAGGCGGCGCTTGTTATATAAAAAGCCAGGAGTGAAAACATGGTGGCATCCAGCGGCACACGCACATAATTATACATGTTTGAAAAAAGCTGCTGAAAAACACTCTCAGGCCTGAAATAACCGATCAAACCAATAACAATCATAAAAAACATCGCTACAAAAGTCACATAACTGAAAAACACATCCTTGTGTTTCCTCCTGATCTTTGTTGCATGATGTCGTGTAAGACTTGCAATCCCCACTGCCAGAGCAAAGGCGGCTATAATAGCCATCCAGTCCAGCATGGAGTCAAGCAGGCCTTTTAATGCGGGTATCATCTGGACACAGATGCCGATGATCCCGAAGATGGAAGCCAATGCCAGGGGTATAGTTCTTTTCATATTATTAACTCCTTCCGTTCTGTTGTTATCTTTTTATGGTATATAAGGCTT